>NZ_KB899424.1 GCF_000378205.1 Sediminispirochaeta bajacaliforniensis DSM 16054
TGAGGAGTCTGTATACCAGGCGGAGGTTTTTCCTACGGAACCAGCCCATGAATCGGAGTGGAAGGGAGCTGTGGGTCAGGTGTATTCCCACGGCCTTACGGTGGATGATTGACTATCTGCCTTCTTATGCATGGGCTTAAAGGTAAAGGAATCACCACGATTCCGGACAGTAGTAGTATACTATCGTAGTGAGGTGATTTTAATGTGTGGAATATGCGGCATATGGAATGCAGAAGAAAGACCAATGGTGGAAACAATGGTAGAGCGTATGCGCCATAGGGGGCCAGATGAAGACGGATTTTACGACTGCGAAAATGGCACGCTCGGCCATGCACGTCTTTCAATTATGGATCCGACAGGTGGACGCCAACCTATTTTTAACGAAGACAAAAGTTTAGCGGTCATTGCAAATGGAGAGATCTACAATTATCCGAAACTAAGGCAGAAACTTACCGGCAAGCATAGCTTCAAAACCAATAACGACAGCGAAGTGCTGCTGCATCTTTTCGAAGAAAAGGGTCCCGAAATGGTGAAACTGCTTGACGGAATGTTTGCCTTTTGCATCACCGATGGGAAGTCGATCTTCTTAGCTCGAGATCCCATCGGCATAAAACCTCTTTACTGGGGTCGGAAGAAAACGGGAAAAGTACTATTCACATCTGAGCAAAAAACAAGTGCAGGAGAGGATTGCCTCCTCTCAGAATTTCCTCCTGGTTGTACCTATTCCACGACAAGGGGGATGGAACGATATTTCACCCTGGCTTCAAAACAAGCCGAGCAGCTTCCCATTGAACAACATGTATCACTGCTGCGCAATGATATAGATAAAGCAGTACATAAGCGACTGATGAGCGATGTACCAGTGGGTTGTTTTTTATCCGGGGGACTCGATAGTAGCATCATATCGGCTGTAGTTGCCCAGGAAAAGCCGGATCTCCACACTTTTTCGGTTGGCCTTGAGGGAAGCAGCGATCTTGAAGCCGCTCAACTGGTTGCCTCACATATAGGATCGAAGCATCATCAATATATCATCACCAAAGAAGAAATCGTGGCTGAGCTGCCACGTATTATCTATCATCTGGAATCATTTGACCAGGACCTGGTACGAAGCTCTATTCCCACCTATTTCACCGCAAAGCTGGCCGCTCAAGAGGTCAAGGTGATTCTGACAGGGGAAGGAGCCGATGAACTTTTCGGAGGCTATACCTATTACAGGTCGATTGCCGATCATGCACAACTTCATAAGGAACTACTGCGGTCGATCAAAACGCTTCACAATATCAACCTACAACGGGTTGATCGTATTACCATGGCCCATTCTATCGAGGCAAGAGTTCCCTTTCTTGATTTGAAAGTAATCGAAACGGCACAGCGTATTCCCGTAGAGCTGAAATTGAATGGAACTCCCCCGGCCGAAAAGTGGATATTACGAAAAACATATGAAAAACTCTTACCAGAAAAAATCGTATGGAGACCAAAAGAACAATTCGACGAAGGGACGGGAATGACCGACCTTTTACCGCAACTGACATCCGAGCTTTTCTCGGATGAACAAGCAGGAAGGCTCATAAAAAAACATCCGGAGGCTCGGCTACGATCGAAAGAAGAGGCATATTACTTCCTCCTCTTCCAGGATCTTTTTCGTCACGATGAACAAATGGTGCGGCAGGTCGCCCGCTGGGGAGAACGTCCCGATCTTGAGTAATTAGGGATCTCCGGGAAAAAGGAGACGAAAACGGGTTCCCCTTTCTTTATTTCCTTCCCACCAGCAGTTACCCCCAATTTGTTTGGCCAAGCCGTTAATGACCACAACGCCGAAGGTATTACCATTTTGTACTTCGAAATCGCGGGGGAGCCCCTGACCGTCGTCATAAACAGAGAGTTCTATCTCATGTTCCGAGGGGGATAGGAGTTGGACGCCTATATTCCCTTTTTCCCCATCGGGAAATGCGTGTTTGAGCGCATTGGTAAACAGTTCGACGGCGATAAGACCAAGAGCAATGGCCCGGTCGGTTTTGATGGTAAGGGGAGCAAGGGAAAGATGAAGAGAAATCTGAGAGGTATTCGATAGTGTCGATTGGAAAAGATTTTCGATCAGCTCTTCCAGGTATTCCTTCAGATCAATGCTGCTGGTTACCTTCCCCTTATAGAGCTTTGTATAAAGCAGTGAAAGAGAATCAATCTTGGCACGCAGTTCATCGAGAATAGGTGCCAATTTTCTTTCCGTTTTTTTCAGATTTTCCGCATGTAGTCCAATAAGGCTCGACACAAGATTGAGATTATTTTTTACCCGATGATGGACCTCACGAATCAAGAGTTCCTTTTCTTTTATGCTACCATCAAGTTTTTTTAGCGTTTCGGTATGGGGAGTCACATCGATAACGGTAAAAAGTGCCAGAGGTTCCTCATCCTTGCCGGAAAGGGGGCTCACGATCGTCTGTTCGGTGCGCCATGTCCCATTCACCAGCCGAGAAGGAAAAAGATGTGGGTGAAACTGGCTGGAAAAAATCACAGGCACTCCATCGCTGAAGAGCGGTTCCAAACGAGACGCATAGACAGGATTTTTGAAACAGGGAAGTAAGATACGAAGGTCACGTCCAAGAGCATCTATGCGACTAATATCCGTCCACTGCTCCATAATGTGGTTCCAGAATCGAATTTGAAACCGACGATCAAGGATTAAAATAGCCTCGGGAAGGGCATCGAAGAGTTGAAATTGATTATCTCCTTCACCGGTCATTGTGTAAGCCTTCCAAATGAATCCACCAACTCTTGATAACTGGAAATCCCCAAGAAAAAGATGAGATCACCCTCAAGATCAAGGCTCTCTGCCCGAAAACGGGTTTTGGCAATGATCAAAATCGTAGCATCATCATCCTTTCTCATCTTATCGATAATTTGTTTGATATTTCCTTCAAGATAAGCGGGAATCGAATAATTGAGTTTCAAATGGAGCATATTACTCAGGGTCCCGACGACCCCGTTGATAACAACATTTCCTATCTCAAGAAGACTCCCTGTACGTAAACTTTCCATATCGATGCCGGTATCCGCCTCCCCGCCTCCCGTGGCAAGAACCACCAGCTTATCCACATCGCCTGCACGAAAAACAAGATTTACCGTACCGGCGAGAGCCCCGAGAAATTCCATATTAACAGCCGCAAGAAGTGGATCGTTGGGCCGTAAGAGGAAGTCGAGAAAATGTTCCTCCTCGACAATGGTGACGTCGGGAACATCAAGTGTGATATGCGACCCAAGCATCTTGTTAAGTATCTCTCCGCCTTTTCCCACCCCAATGTTTATCAACTCACGCAACAACTCAAGATGCTCTTCTTTAATGGAAATACTCACAACAGGCTACCTCGTCGACTGAAAAAGCATGGCAACAGCAGGAAGAAGGGTATCGGGATGGGGAGGCTTACTGACAAATCCGTTGGCTCCCGATCGTATGCAACGTTCCCGAGTAGTTTCCTGGATATCAGCAGAGAGGACAATCACAGGGAGGGAGGGAAAATGCTTTCGAAGTCTCAAAAGGACCGCTTCACCCGACTCCCCCGGCATAAGAAGATCCAGAAGAACCGCGTCCGGCTTTTTTTCTTCTATCAGAATCATGCCCTCGTTACCATCAGAAGCTTCCAACACCTCGTGATCGGCAGATTCAAGGACCTTCCGAATCATCATACGTGCCACAAAAGAGTCGTCGATTATCAATAACTTTGCCATGGAAGATCCCTTCTCGTACTTGCATCAAAATGTCGGTAAATACTATCATATTCCAAGTAATTAATTAAAGAGGCAGCCGAAGGAGAAAACCTTATGTCAGTAAACAGTTGGCTGGAACAGCACATAACGCTCCACGACCATGACAATCGTCGGGAAGAGACGGCGAATGCCCTCACCCATTTTCTCGGCGCTATTCTTTCCGTTGGGGCCATTATCTGGATTTTCCTGCGCATCCCCTACTTCTCCAGGAGATCCATGATTACCGGCGCTTTTGTCTATGTTGTCTCGATGTTTGTTCTCTACACGGCATCGGGACTCTACCACGCGCTTCCGAAAAATAATCTAAAGCGGATATGTAGGATCCTTGATCATGCAAATATCTACTTTCTCATTGCGGGAACCTATACGCCCATCTTTATTTTTCTTAATTCAAGGATCGGCTGGATTCTGCTTGCTTCCGTATGGATCATATCCGCTCTCGGTGTCCTTTTTACCCTGGTTTTCTGGGGGCGTTACGGAGCTTTACACGTTGTTTTTTATCTTGCCATGGGCTGGATGATTGTTTTCTTCTGGAAAGATATCATTCCCTTTCTTCCCAGCGGGCTTACCTCCTGGATTCTTGCCGGGGGTATTACCTACTCCGCTGGCGTTATTTTCTACGCCATGAAGAAGTTGCCATACTACCACGCAATTTGGCACCTTTTTGTTCTCGGCGGCAGTATCTTGTTTTTTATCGGATTTGCAGAAAAATTGTTTGGGTAGGATAATGTTGCGGATTGAGGAGTATATTGCCGATTGGCCTGACATAGAGTTTCCCAATTTCATTGCCTGGCTTGAGGAAAGCGAAAAACAGTGGGCAGGAAGAGAAGCTCTCAGATACCGAAGGGGCAGCGTGAAGCCGTCAGAGCGTTGGTAAAAAAAGAGGTTGAACAAATCAACAGGGGCCTTGAGTCCTACAAAAAGATATCCAACTTCATATTGAGAGACGAGCCCTTCGAAAAAACATCTTCACAAAAAATAAAACGCTACCTCTACCGCGAATATGAGATGGCAACGAATAACAACGGTTAGCCCATCACTATCGCACACAGCAAGGCCTATGAAACAGAAAGCTCGATTTCGATTCGTTCCTTACCCTTGCCGATATTTTTGCGACCGAGTCGTAACGGGCCGATTTCTCCTGTCCGTTTAAGATGGGTTCCGCCGCAGGGAAGAGAGCCGAAGCCGTCTATACGCCAAAAGCGCCTGGCCGCTGCTTTATCTGAGAAGTCACTTATAATGGGAGCATCTTCTGCCACAAGGGCTAAAGCCCGCTCTTCAATCTCGGGCAGCGTCTGACGGAGAACGCTATCGGCAACAAAGTCAAGCCGGCTTTTTTTTTCACTTATATGCGCTCCGATTTTTTCGATTCCCGGAAACATCTTCATAACAAGTACCAGCACGAGCTCCGCCGCCATATGCAGACGCATCAACTTATATCTACGTTCCCAATCGATACGGATGGTAACAGAATCTCCTTTTTTAAAAGAGGGGATCGTCTCAAGCGTATAGATAATCTCTTTTCCATCTATGCATGCATCATCAACCGAGAATCCGCCTATCGTGCCGTAATCACTCTCCTGCCCCCCAGAAAAGGCAAAAAAGATGCTTCGGTCAAGGGTCACCTTCGCCCCGTCGATTCCGGTAACCGTCGCATCGGCCTCGGTAAGGTAAGGATCACTCCAGAAAAGCTTCTCAACGGCCATCATCCACCCCTTTCAGGATAAAAGTACCCTATCACTGGCAAGATCATGATTACGTAATTCGTGAAATTTTGCCACCAGGCGATCCACGGTCAGGCTGCTTTTTTCTCTACCGTCTATATCGAAAATAATCTCGCCCCCGTCCATCATGAGCAGTCTGGTTCCATAGCGGATGGCATATTCCATATTATGAGTAATCATGATGGCCGTAAGTCCATATTCGGTAATAAACCGTTTGGTAAGCTCCAGCACCTTTGCCGCGTTCCGGGGGTCGAGAGCAGCGGTATGCTCGTCAAGCAGGACCAAAGAGGGTCTGCTGATGACCATCATCAGCAGCGTCAAGGCCTGGCGCTGCCCGCCAGACAAAAGACTCACGTTATTTTCCAGGCGATCTTCAAGTCCCATATCAAGAGCTTTAAGCTCTCGGCGAAAAAGCTCTCGCATCTTTTGGTTCAGGCTGATCTTCAAGCCCTTAAAGCCTTTACGGTAACTGATCATCATATTATCTTCCAGGCTCATGTTCCCTGCAGTACCCAAAAGGGGATTCTGGAAGATTCTGCCGATATAGCGTGCCCGCCGATACTCCGGAACCTTTGTTACCTCATTTCCGTTTACGGAAATAGTTCCACTGCTTGGGGCATAGCTTCCGGCAATAAGGTTTAGGAGGGTAGATTTCCCCGCACCATTCGATCCGATGACGGTAACAAAATCCCCTTCCCGTACGGTAAGATTGAGGTTTCTGACCGCCGTCGTCTCGTTTACCGTTCCTTCATTGAAAATCTTCGTCACCGACTCAAGATGGATCATACGCTTCCCCTCCTTCGCTTCTTATGCTTTAACTGTGAAAGGAACAATGAAAGGATGACCAAAAGTCCGGTAATCAATTTTAAATCGTTTGGAGTCAGATTGATGTAGTAGCCGTAATATCGTCCAAGATACATTAGTCCTTTAAACACAACGGCTCCCAACACCACTCGAATAAGCAACGGACCTATCTTATTGGAACTGATGAGGAACTCTCCAATCATGACAGACGCGAGGCCGGAGACGACAATGCCCTGTCCAAGGTTTACATCGGCAAAGCCTTGGAACTGGGCAGAAAGGCCACCGGCGACACCAACCAGTCCGTTGGAAAGACCCACCCCAATCATCTTCATCACCTCGGGGTTGACCCCCTGGCTTATCACCATTTGGGGATTATCTCCCATGGCGCCCATGGCAAGGCCCATATCCGTATGAAAAAAAAGATCAAGAAGGACAATACAAGCCACAACAACAAGGAGCAAAAAAAGAAGTACACCATATTCCCGTCCAATGCCTATGCGGTCACTCAATTTTTTTACCCAGGAAAAGGCTGTGGTAACGTGGAGAAGCGGCACATTTGCCTTTCCACCGAGAACCCTGATATTAACCGAATAAAGCATCGTCATCGTCAGAATTCCGGCAAGTAAATTGGGAACCTTCAGTTTGTTATGGATGACGGCCGTTGTGAGCCCAGCAATCACTCCTCCGCCGAGAGCCAGGAGCATAGCGACGGGAACCGGAGCTCCCGCCATAATCGAAGAGGCGGCGATTGCTGCCCCGAAGGGGAAGGTTCCGTCGACGGTGAGATCCGGAAAATCAAGAATTCGAAAAGTGATGAACACCCCCAAGGCGACGATACCGTAGATCAGGCCCTCGTGTAATATACCTTCAATCACAAATGATCCTTGCTACTTAGCCTATTTACGTTCAATCTCGCCGTTCTCTACTAGGACCGAGGCACGATCCAGTACACCCTGTGAGAATGTGATACCCACAGCATCTGCAACATCCTTGTTAAGAACGAGCTGATCCAAATCCTCCGGATCGGTCATAAACTGGGTCGGAATCTCGGCAGGATCGGCACCTTCCAGGATCTTTGCGATAAGCCGTCCCGTGGCACGGCCATGACGATAGTAGTCGAAACCGATGGCAGCAAGCACAGGGAAGGTTTCAGCCGATGTGGGATCGGCCGACATAACCGGTATCTGCTTTTCCAAGGCTGTCTCTGCAAGGGAGTTCAAGGCCGAGAACACGGTATTGTCGGTACTGACATAGATAGCATCCACCCTTCCGAGAATTGCCTGCGTAGCCTGTTTGACCTCCGATGAATTGGTAACCGTAGATTCGACGAATTCGATGCCCAAATCCTTGCAAACATCCCGAGCCATATCCGCCAGAACCACGGCATTTGCCTCACCTGAGGCATAGACGTGTCCAAGCCGTTTCAGATCCATGATACTGGCGAGAAACTCAATCTGTTCACGTACAGGGGTCATATCCGAATAACCAGTGATATATTCCCCACCGCGGTCGAGGGAGGGAACAAGACCAGCTCCCACCGGATCGGTAACCCCGGAAAAAACGATAGGAACCCCGGAGAGCGTCGAAACCAAGGCCTGACTCGTCGGAGTTGCAATACCGACCGCAAGATCAACCTTATCGGCCTTAAACTTAACCGCTATCTGCTTTGCCGTGTTGGGATCCCCATTCGCATTCTGCAAATCATAGACAACATTGTCGTATCCCAGCTGGGCTAACTCATCCTGTATTCCCTTCTCAATGGCATCAAGTGCGGGATGGGAAACAATCTTGGAAATACCGATGGTGATGCTTTGTTTTTCCGAAACGGGAACCGAGGAAACCTCCTCCGCTGTCTCCTTTGCACACCCTCCAAGTAGCGACAGCAGCATCAACAGGGATATGCCGGCAAAACCGATCTTTTTCATGCCTGTACTCCTTATTTTATAGACGTTTCTCTTAAAAGTAACAAAGTTACTTTATCCGAAGAGCTTCTTCCGGTCAAGCGCTTTCGGATGGTTTTCTTCCCCGCTTATTTTGTTTATCATGCAGTATGGGCAGAAGTGTGGAGGCACAGATGAAAACAAGTAGATCATTTCGAGCGGTACTTTTCGATATGGATGGAGTGCTTGTCGATTCCGAGCGGTACATTGCGGAAGCGGCAATAGAAATGTTTCGCCAAGGCTACGATACAGAGGTGGATCCCAAGACCTTTCTGCCCTTTGTCGGGACAGGAGAGGGCAATTTCATTACAGGAGTAGGGAAACTATATAATATCAGCCTCACCATGCCCCGAGATAAAGAAAAAACATATGAAATCTATGAAGAGCTCATACAGGGGCATCTACATGAGATCAACGGGGCCCGGGCCTTCGTTCAGGCCTGCAAAAAGGCCGGCCTTGCCGTTGCCATTGCTACAAGTGCCGATAAACGCAAAATGATGGCCAATCTTCGGGAGCTTGGTTTCCATCAGGAGGATTTCGATGCCACGGTGCATGGTGCGGAAGTGAAAAACAACAAACCGGATCCCGAAATTTACCTGAGAGCGGCACAAAAGGTGGGGATCGATCCAGGTGATTGCCTGGTTGTGGAAGATGCTGTCAGGGGAATAGAAGCAGGAAAGGCCGCAGGAGCACGCTGTCTCGGCCTTACCTCAAGTTTTGATGCCAAAGCCTTGTTGGCCGCCGGTGCCGATTATGTGGCGGCTGACCTTGCGGAAGCCCTAAAAACCCCTCCACCGAACCTTTTCCAATCCGAAGGAGGGGCTCCTACAGTAACCCGTACGTAGTGTCCGGAATCGTGGTGATCTTATGCCGTTTTACCAGAAAAATCCTTACATTTCCAGGATTCGGAACACTAAGTAACCCATAATTTCCTAACGAAGGTAGCGATCGACAACGTCGGAGACTCTGCGCCCCATATCGATCGCTTTTACCACAAGACTCGCCCCCTGCACCGCATCACCAGCGGCAAAAATGCCTTCCGTATTGGTAGCCAGACCATCATCAACGGCTATATTTCCCCGTTTATCAAGGCCTATGGCAAAATCCTTGATAAGACGAGAATGTTCGACATGGACAAAACCTGCTGCAATGAGCACCATGTCGAGCTCCAGGGTGAACTCGGTACCCGGCACTTCTTTCAACTGATCATCCAGATCACAGAAGATTCCCTTCTCGACATTCACTCCTGCCATTCCATACAGTTGCTTTGTCTTGATACTCCATCGCCTGTCGCTTCCCTCTTCATGGCTTGAAGAGGTGCGAAGGATTCTGGGATAGTCGGGCCACTGGGGGTTCCATGATTCGTGCCATTCCCTTGGTTTGGGCATAATTTCAAACTGGTATACCTTCTCCGCTCCCTGACGGTTGGCGGTTCCAACACAGTCTGCTCCGGTATCACCGCCTCCTATGACAAGCACCTTTTTACCCCTTGCGGAAATCAGTTCCCTGTCGCTTATTTCTCCGTGAAGATGCTTCGTCACGCTGGTAAGATAGTCGAGGGCAAAGTAGATACCTTCGTTATCGATGCCGGGGACCGGAAGCCTTCGAGGCTCCCTTGAGCCAAGGGCAAGAACCACCGCATCGTGTTTTCGTTTTAGATACCGGGCCGAAATATCGACTCCCACCGTCACTCCGGTCTCGAACTCAATACCCTCTTTTTGAAGGATCTCGAGCCTGCGATCGATGATACGTTTCTCAAGCTTAAATTCGGGAATGCCATAGCGCAAAAGCCCGCCGGGTTTCGAGGCCTGTTCATAAACAGTGACCTTGTGCCCCATCCTTCGCAGCTGCTGGGCGGCAGCTAAACCGGAAGGACCGGATC
Source organism: Sediminispirochaeta bajacaliforniensis DSM 16054 (assembly GCF_000378205.1). Taxonomy (NCBI): domain Bacteria; kingdom Pseudomonadati; phylum Spirochaetota; class Spirochaetia; order Spirochaetales; family Spirochaetaceae; genus Sediminispirochaeta; species Sediminispirochaeta bajacaliforniensis. The sequence continues at coordinate 10,113 of NZ_KB899424.1, forward strand.
CGACCACCGCCACTTTTTTACCGCTTTCATGTCGTGGCGGTTGCGGGAGAACCCAGCCGTTTTCAAAGGCCATCTCGATAATCGCAAGCTCGATGGCGCGGATGGTAACCGGGGCATCATTAATAGAAAGCGTACAGGAACTTTCACAGGTTGCAGGACAAATCCTGCCCGTAAGCTCAGGGAAATTATTGGTAAGCTCGAGGCGGTCATAGGCCTCGCGCCATAGCCCACGATAGACCATATCGTTAAACTCAGGGATGATATTTCCGAGGGGACAGCCCAGAGCATGGCAAAAGGGGGTACCGCAGTCCATACAGCGGGCAGCTTGCTGACTCAACCTTCCATATTCGAGATTTTTCATCACCTCGTGGTAATCTTGAACTCGCTCGTTCATATCCCGATAACCGCCTAATTGGCGTTGATATTTTAGAAATCCAAGTAATTCTCCCATGTCAGCCTCCCACCTCTTCGGTGATAAAGGCACTCTCGGACTGGACCACCCTGTTTCGGTTGATCCGTTCGAGGGCCTTTTTGTAATCAATCGGGATAACCTTTACAAACAACGGCACAATTTCATCCCAGATTTCAAGAATTCTTGCACCGTTCCTGCTTCCCGTGTAACGGACGTGGCGTTCGATATAGTGCCTCATAAAGGCCTCGTCCTTTTCGTCGGTAATCTGCTCGACATCTACCATTTCCAGGTTACAGCGAGTGTCGAACAGTTGACTCTCATCAAGGACATAGGCGATACCGCCGCTCATCCCAGCTGCAAAATTGATGCCGGTTTCACCAAGAACGATAACAGCACCCCCGGTCATATATTCGCAGCCATGATCTCCGACCCCCTCGACAACGGCGACTGCACCGCTATTACGGACGGCAAAACGTTCACCAGCCCTCCCGTTTATGTAGGCCTCCCCGCCTGTCGCCCCGAAAAGGTTAACATTGCCGGTAATAATATTCCGCTGTGCGAGAAATTGTGATCCCTTCGGAGGAAACACCGCAAGCTTTCCACCGGAAAGCCCCTTACCGAAATAGTCGTTGGCCTCACCCTCCAGGGAAAGGCTTATTCCACGGGCCAGAAAGGCTCCGAAGCTTTGCCCGGCCGACCCCTGCAGATGTACTTTTATGGTATCTTCAGGAAGCCCTTCAAGCCCATATCGACTTGAGACTTCACTGCTGAGCATCGCCCCGATTGTTCGGTTACTGTTTCTCACCTTATAGCTCAGTTCAACCGGCTCTTTTTTCTCGATTGCCGGCTTGGCCTCCTGGATCATGTGCCAGTCAAAGGATTTGGTAAAGTCGGTCTTTATGTAGCCAAGACATCGCCGAGGTGCGTCAGAATTCGGATCCGATCCCTCGAGAATCTTTGAAAGATCAAGCCCCGTCATTTTGTAGTGATCTACCGCATGGGTCACATCCAGGAGATCACTTCGTCCGACCATCTCTTCAAAGCGTCTAAAGCCTAAACTCGCCATGATCTCTCTCACCTCTCTGGCAACAAAGAGCATAAAGTTCATTAAATGTTCCGGCTTTCCCTGAAAACGACAGCGCAACCGCTCGTCCTGGGTTGCAATCCCCACAGGGCAGCTGTTGAGATGGCATTTACGCATCAAGATACAACCGAGACTCACCAGGGTAACCGTACCGAAACCGAACTCTTCGGCCCCCAGCATAGCGGCAACGACGATATCGCGTCCGGTCCGCAACTGACCGTCCACCTGGACCCGGATATTTTCCCTGAGCTTATTCTGCACAAGGACCTGTTGTGTCTCGGCAAGGCCCAACTCCCAGTATGAGCCAGCATGGTAGAGTGAAGAGAGAGGAGAAGCACCGGTTCCCCCCTCTCCGCTGCTGATAAGCACCATATCGGCCTTTCCCTTTGCAACCCCTGCCGCGATGGTTCCCACGCCGACCTCCGAAACCAGCTTGACCGAAACCCTTGCCTTTGGATTTGCATGCTTCAGGTCATAGATAAGCTGCGCAAGATCCTCGATCGAATAGATATCGTGATGGGGCGGAGGAGAGATCAACATCACTCCCGGCGTCGAATGGCGAACCCTGGCGATAATATCATCAACCTTGTGACCGGGAAGTTGGCCGCCTTCACCTGGTTTTGCGCCCTGAGCCATCTTGATCTGGAGCTCTTTCGCGTTAACCAGGTATTCCCCGGTTACACCGAAACGACCCGAGGCGATCTGCTTAACCGTGCTTACGGCGCTGTCTCCACCGGGAAGAGGTTTGTAGCGATGGTTATCCTCGCCTCCTTCCCCCGAATTGCTCATGGCCCCGAGACGGTTCATGGCAATGGCAATGGTGGTATGGGCCTCTTCACTCAAGGAACCGAACGACATGGCAGCGGAGGCAAAACGCTTTACGATCTCCTCCGCCGATTCCACCTCTTCCAGGGGGATAGCCTCCCGTTCTTTAAAGGTGAATAAGCCCCGCAGGCTACAGAGGTTTTTTTCGATATTATTAATCTCGCTGGAATACTCCTTGAAGGTTTCATAATTAGCTTCCCTCACCGCCTTTTGCAGCTTGACAATGGCAAGGGGAGTAAAACGATGACGGGTGGAATTCTTTCTGTAGTTGTACAGTCCTCCGGAATCGAGATGATCGAGCTGCTTTTCATCAAACCGATAGCCCGATAGGTGGCGCTGGACCGTCTCCCTCTCGATCTCGGCAAGGCCGATTCCCTCTATGTTCGAAGGGGTATGGGGAAAATATTCCTTCATGAGATCGCTGTTGAGCCCCAAAGCCTCATAGATCTGGGAACCGCGGTAGCTTCTGAGGGTTGAAATTCCCATCTTCGACATGACCTTAAGCAGCCCCTTTTTAACTGCTGTGATGTAGTTCTCAGCAGCCTGTTCGACAGTGATTTCCTCCGGGATATAGCCCCTGCGCTTCAGGTCCATCAGGGCCTCGAAGACCATGTAGGGATTCACTCCGCTTGCGCCGTAACCGACGAGGGTCGCCACATGATGGACCTCTCTCGCCTCTCCTGTTTCTATGATGATACCGGAGAGATGTCGTTTACCCTGTCTGACGAGGTATTGCTGTACCGCTCCCATGGCCAAGAGTGCGGGAATCGGCACCATCTCCTGACTCATCCCACGGTCGCTGAGGATGATGAGGGATGCTCCTTCGTCGATTTTCTCTTCAACCTGTCGGCAAAGCTGGTCCAGGGCAGGTTTTAGAGCCCCACCGGCCTCACAACAGGGGAAAAGCATCGGTACACTTTCTACATGGAAATCGCCGATCTGGCTATTGCGCAGGCGATGTAAATCGTCGTTGGTAAGTACGGGATGGGCCAACTTTAACTGGCGGCAATGCTCGGGGGACTCGGCAAGAAGATTGCGTTCCCGTCCGACAAAGCTCATGAGACTCATGACAAGATTTTCCCGATAGGCATCAATCGGCGGATTCGTGACCTGAGCAAACATCTGCTTAAAATAATCGTACAAGAGTTGCGGTCGATCGGAGAGTACCGCAAGGGCGGCATCGTTTCCCATCGATCCTATAGGTTCCTGAGCATTGACCGTCATAGGCGTAATGATCTTCACCACATCCTCAAGGGTGTAGCCGAAAGCCCGCAAACGACTTAAAAGAGTATCTTCGTCCAGAGGAACGGGGCTCGGAAGTCCCAAAAGCCCTTTGAGTTCAATTTTATTTTTCTCAAGCCACCTCCGGTAGGGTTTACCCCTGCTGACAGAGGCCTTAAGCACATTATCCTTGAAGATCCGTTTCTTCTCCGTATCAACGAGGAACATCTTGCCGGGGGCGAGGCGCCCTTTTTCGATAATTTGTTCCGGGGGAAACTCAAGGACCCCCGCTTCCGAGGCAAGAACGACCTTTCCGCTCTTGGTGGTTACATACCGTCCTGGTCTGAGGCCGTTTCTATCGAGGGTCGCACCGATACGTATCCCATCGGTAAAGACAATTGCGGCAGGCCCGTCCCAGGGCTCCATGATTGCCGCATGGTATTCGTAGAAGGCCCGCTTATCTTCGGATATGTGGTAGCGGGTCCCGAAGGCCTCGGGGACCATCATCATCATGGCGTGGTCCATATCCCGGCCCCCTTCCACCAGCAGCTCGAATACGTTATCGAAGACGGCCGAATCGCTTGTTGCTGGATTTACAATCGGAGAAAGTTTTGTGATCTCATCGCCGAAAAGCGGCGATGAGATCGAAGTTTCCCTTGCCATCATATTGTTCATGTTTCTTCGAAGAGTGTTGATCTCTCCGTTATGGGCAATATAGCGGAAAGGCTGGGCAAGGGCCCAGGAGGGAAAGGTATTGGTACTGTAGCGCTGGTGGACCAGTGAAATTGCACTTGTAAAAAGGGGGTCAAGGACATCCGGGTAAAAACCGGTAAACTGCGTCGACACAAACATTCCCTTGTAAACGATGGTCCGGGAAGAAAGTGAGGGAATATAGAAATCATCAATCTCCATACCCAGGTCGGACGCCCTTTTTTCCATCAATTTACGACAGATATAAAGTCTTCGTTCAAGTTCAAGCCCCTTCAGATCAGAAAAAGAAAAGAAGGCTTGTTCTATGGCAGGCAGGCTTGCAAGAGCGGTCTCACCAAGGGCATCGGTATTGATGGGCACCTCTCGCCAACCGAGGAAGGATCCTCCTTCATCTTCTATCGTCGACTCGACGATCTTTTTCCCTTTTTCATAATAGTCGGCGGACAGGCCGGAGAGGAAAAAAACTCCTACTCCATATTCACCGGCGGGAGGAAGGGTGAAAGAGACCTTGGAACGAAAAAAATCATCGGGGATCTGGGTCAGCATACCGGCACCGTCTCCGGTCTTCATGTCGCCGCCGACAGCTCCTCGGTGCTCCAGATTAATCAGAATCTGGATACTGTCCTCTACGATATCGTGGGCCCTTGTGCCGTCTATATTGGCAATAAACCCCACACCACAGGCATCATGTTCAAATTGCGGATCATATAAGCCTTGCTCAGGTTGCATACATTCCTCCCATCGAGTTCTTAACATCATCCGGTATTTAAGTATTTATTTACAAAAATTGCAATATAACCCCTTTTTAGGTGTATATTTATACTTTTCATTGCATATAAACAGTAAACACCCCCTCAATGGAGGAAGTTGGCAATTTGCTGCGGCAAATTTTATTTTCTCGTAAAAAAGGGAGAAAAGATGTTTCTTTATGAAAAAACAGAAAAATGCACTTTTTTTAATGAAGAGGAATCACACTGTTCGGTGTTTTCTCCTCTTACCGTCCTCAAAAGATTTTGCTCTGGTAACAAGGGGCTTTTTCCCTTTACTTTTAAAACCGGCCACTATCTTTTCTGCAAGAAAAAAAGGAACCGTCACGAAAGAAAAATTTTCCATGATTTGAATATCACCGATCTGCTTCGGACGAACCGGGGATCGACTCGTCAACAGGTCAATGAGCTGCCGGGGAGTGATGCGGTCTTTTTTTCCGAGAGCTACAAATAGTCGAGCAGTGCCGTGATGATCGACCTGACTTCTGTCCCCGCCTCTAACCTCAGAAATCTCTCCATAGCTATCAGGATTCAAATTATCGTTAAAAGAAAGGGAAAGAAGGGCTGCAAGGATCTGACTTGGTGATTTACCACTCTCCTCCAGCCACCGTTTTGCCCAATCGTAATAACTTTGATCGATCTCCTTTGTAAAGATAGCACCGAGATCTTCGTCTATTTTCTTCCGCTTTGCATCGATAATATCCGCTACCTTCGGTAGTTGCGACTTCTTGATGTCGGTTTTGGTGATCTTTCGGATAAACATGAGGCGTTTATACTCGCTGGGAGTAATAAAGGTTATCGCCGTTCCCTCATTTCCAGCCCTTCCCGTCCTGCCGATTCGATGAACATACGCATCAGGATCCTGGGGAAGGGAATAGTTGATGACATGGGTAAGGTTATTTACATCGATACCTCTGGCGGCGACATCGGTGGCCACGAGAATATTGATGTTCTGTCGCTTGAATTTTCCAAGGGTGCGCTCCCGCTGGGCCTGAGAAATATCCCCGTGCAGGGGTGCAGCATCGTAACCGCGATCAAGCAAGTGGTTTACAACGGTATCGACATCATTCTTGGTTCGACAAAACACAAGGCCGTAAAAGCGATCTTCAATATCGATAATTCTGCAGAGGGCCTCAAACTTATCTGAAGCCTTCACCTCGAAATAGATCTGCTCGGTAAGGTTTGTCGTCAATTGTTCCTTTTCTACAGCGATCAGCTCGTAGCCTTCCATATAATCATTGGCAAGCTTTTTGATCTTATCGGGCATCGTCGCTGAAAAGAGCAAGGTCCGTTTGTCGGGATTCGTATGTTTCAGGATCTCTTCCATCTCATCGATAAAGCCCATATTGAGCATTTCGTCCGCCTCATCGAGAATCAAGTGAGAGATAGCCGTTAGGTTAAGGGTTTTTCGATTCAGATGATCGATAATACGGCCTGGAGTGCCGACAACGATCTGGACCCCCTGTTTGAGCCTCCGAAGCTGTTGATCAATGGACTGCCCCCCGTAAATGGGAACAATACGTACTTTTTTTGAGCCTCGGAAGGAGTTGATCTCCTCCGAGACCTGAATCGCCAATTCTCTGGTCGGTACCAAGACAAGCGCCTGAACCGTCCTGGAAACAGGATCAACCAAATCGAGAAGAGGAAGGCCGAAGGCAGCAGTCTTTCCGGTTCCGGTCTGGGCCTGGGCTATGATGTTAGCGTCAGAATGAAGCATGACGGGAATGGTACGGGCCTGAATCGTGGTAGGTTCTTCAAAACCTTTTTTTACAATTGCATCAAGGGTTTCTTGGGAAAGCCCAAGATTCTGAAAAGTGGTTATATTACTCATATATGCTCGCTTCGCGGTGGATTGTTCAATATTGGTCGAACTATCTATAGTCTACACAAAAAAGGAAAACAATGATACAGCAGTACGGAAGGCATCCGTTTACGCTTTGCTCTACTTGCTTTGCTAAGGGCTTCCCACATCCTTCTGATACCAGCGATCGGCATAGCTATTGTCGTTATATCGGGGAATGGGCCTGTAGCCCCTACGCTCGTACATTGTAGAGGCAGCCTTTAAGAGAGCATTGGTATCCAGGCGAAATTGCCGAAGCCCCCGCTCTCCGGCAGCCATCTCAAGGCGGTCGAGAATCCGGGAGGCAATTCCAAGTCCACGGGCAGAATGATCGACCCACATTCGCTTGATCTCCCCATAGTCAGGTAAAAAACGGATTGCACCGCAGCCCACGGCTTGCCCGTTCCTGCGCGCGACAAGAAGCATACCATGGGGCAAACGCATTTCATCGGGCTCCATGGTCGAGGAGACGGAGGGGTCAAAACCGATAGTGAATAATTCGGCAAGCTCCTTGTAATACTGTGAGAGACAATGATGTGCATCAGGATCGTTGGGGTCGGAAATTTCAATGGAGACCAATTCATTCATAATGCTTTACTATATGCATAGTATAATAAAAGAGACAAGAAGCTATCCTTAGCTTAAAACGAAAAAGGGCTTTCCGTTCGGAAAGCCCTGAAACATTCAAATTGACCCGGAGGAATCAGTCACGGTGAAAATCACGCCGTGGTCGGCGTTCCCGCTCCATAGCCTCGTTAACCCGGAGTCTGCGTCCATCGAGCTCATACCCGTCAAGGGCTGAAATTGCAGCTTCGGCGGCATCATCCTGCTCCATCTCCACAAAGCCGAAGCCTCTTGAACGTTTGGTTTCACGATCAATGACGATCTTCGCGCTTACTACCTGCCCGTACTGTCCGAAAAGATCTTCCAGTCCCGGTTCCGTTGAGGAATAACTAAGATTCCCAACATAAAGTTTCTTGGCCATACCATTCCTTTCCGGGAAAATGTCCCGGTACATAGTGAAATTCGGCTTGTGACGTCTTTGCTCACGAGAGTTTGCAGAATCGATTTAGGGAGATTTCGAAAAACAAAAAACGGCGGATACCGCAGAAGCAGCAGGCTAAATCGGCAACTTTAAACTATCACAAGAACATCGCTCGTCAAAAGCGCTCTTTAAAAAGGTTACAACGAGGCAGCAAAAAAATCAACTATTTTTTCTGGATACGGATTCAATTGCGGGACAGATACCATATTTCTACGTTTACTTTTTTCCGAGCTCCTTCAGACGTCCAATCTCATCGCGAACAACGGCGGCCTGCTCGAATTCGAGATTCTTTGCATGCTCAAGCATCATCTCCTCAAGGTGGCGGATCAATCGTTTTCGTTCGGCAGGAATAAGGATATTATAACCAGCCTTGACCATCTCGATGGTCTCTGTTTCGCCCTTCTTTGCCTCTTCTTTCTTTCGTACAAGAATATCCTGTACTGCCTTCTTAATAGTGGTGGGAGTGATGCCGTGCTCTTCATTATAGGCCTCCTGAATTGCCCGACGCCGTTCGGTCTCGCCTATCGCTTCTTTCATTGCGTCGGAAATTCTATCGGCATACATGACGACCTTTCCATGTTCGTTCCGTGCAGCCCGACCAATTGTCTGTATGAGACTGGTTGCCGACCGCAAAAAACCGATCTTATCGGCATCGAGAATCGCAATAAGCGAGACTTCCGGCAAATCAAGCCCTTCCCGCAAGAGGTTAATGCCGATAAGTACATCGAAGGTTCCCAAACGCAGGTCCCGCAGGATCTCAACCCGTTCGATGGTCTCAATCTCCGAATGGAGGTACCGTACCTTAAGGCCGAGTCCTGAAAGATAGTCCGTCAGATCCTCCGACATCTTCTTGGTAAGGGTCGTTACCAATGTCCGTTCATTGCATTCGACACGCTTGCGGATTTCGGCATATAAATCCTCAATCTGCCCCTTTGTCGGGCGAACCTCCAACTCAGGATCCAAGAGCCCTGTGGGACGAATGATCTGCTCTACGAGCCTCTCCGAGCGCCGCTTTTCGAGCTTTCCCGGGGTGGCCGATACATAGATGACACGGTCTGTCAGTTCCTCAAATTCGGCATAGAAAAGAGGGCGATTATCGAGAGCAGAAGGAAGCCTGAAACCGTGCTCGACCAGATTCATTTTTCGTGAACGGTCTCCCTCGTACATGGCCCCTACCTGAGGCAGGGTGACATGGCTTTCATCGATGAAGGTAAGAAACTTCTCCGGGAAATAATCGAGAAGCACGGCAGGCCTCTGCCCTTCGCCTCGTCCGGAAAGGGGTGCCGAATAGTTTTCTATGCCGGAACAGTAGCCCATCTCCTGAAGCATCTCCAAATCGTACTCGGTTCGTCCCCTAAGGCGTTGCGCCTCAAGAAGCTTTCCCCGATGTTCAAAATATTCCAGCTGATCCTTCAGCTCTCTGCGAATACGCTCAAGGGCGCTGTGTACCTGCTCTTCCGGCATCACAAAGTGCTTAGCGGGATAGATCTGAACAGAACCGAGCTCCTCGATGGTCTCACCGGTCAGGGGATGAATTCGTCTGATACGGGCCACTTCATCCCAATCAAGCTCCATGCGAAAGGCTTCCTGGAGATAGGCAGGAAACACCTCTAGGACATCGCCCCGAATGCGGAAGGTACCCCGTTCAAGAACGGCATCGTTTCTGTCGTACTGGAGACGAATCAGGTCCCTGGCAAAGGAGGCGATATTCAGGGTTTCACCCACGCAAGCTTTCACTCGCATGTCGCGATAAGCAACGGGACTGCCAAGACCGTAGATACAACTCACCGTAGAAACGACTATGACATCGCCACGCTCCATAAGACTACTTGTGGCCGATAATCGGAGACGATCGATCTCCTCATTTATTGAAGAATCTTTTTCGATATAAAGATCTTTGGATGGAACATATGCCTCGGGCTGATAGTAATCATAGTAACTAACAAAATATTCGACGGCATTATTCGGAAAAAAGCCTTGTAGCTCACGATACAGCTGAGCCGCAAGGGTCTTGTTATGGCTTAGGACCAAGGTGGGAAGCTGAGCCCTCTGGATAATATTGGCCATGGTGAAGGTCTTTCCCGAGCCGGTGACCCCTTTAAGGGTCTGGTAGCGAAGTCCGTTTGAAAGTCCATCAGCCAGAGCATCAATTGCAGCCCCCTGGTCTCCTGCCGGGGCATAATCTGAAACAAGTTTAAAACCGTCACTCTCCATTTTACTTACCAATCAAAACCATCGGGGCGTTCACTCAAAACCAAGGAAATACGTTTTTTGTTTTTTCCCCGGAAGAATTCTACTTCCACACTATCTCCTGGACGATTATCTTCCAAGGCGGAGAAGAGATCACTAAGCGTCGCCGTCTTCATCCCATCCACTTCGGTGATGATATCCCCGCCGAAATAGATGATCGATTGTCCGTATCTCACCCCTTTATCGGGATCTCCCCCTTTGATACCCACCTTCTCGGCATTTCCACCCTTAATCACACGGGAAACCAATAAGCCCTTGGAGATAGGCAGGTTTGCATAACGAACGATACTGGGATCAAGCTGAACAGGCACGATTTCGATCCAGCCGCGGTTCACCTTTCCACTCGCAATCAGCTCCGGAACCACACGTCGGGCGGTATCCACGGGTACGGCAAAACCGATTCCCACCGATCCACCCGAAGGGGAATAGATCATGGTGTTGATACCGACCATTCTCCCTGATGAATCAAGAAGGGGCCCCCCTGAATTACCGGGATTGATGGATGCGTCGGTCTGAATCATATCACGGATAACAAGGTTCTGTCGGGTTCTGACGGGCCTGCCGAGGCCCGAGATAATCCCTGTCGTAAGGGTACGATCATAACCAAATGGGTTTCCGATGGCCAGAACTTTTTGTCCGACCTTCAGCTGGGAAGAATCACCGAAGGCAATAGTCACCAACTCCTTATCACCCGGATCGAACTTCAGAACGGCAAGGTCGTTCTCCTGGTCCTTACCTATAACCTCGCCTTCGTACTGTGAACCATCATAGAGGTTTACAAAAACCTTATAGGCATTCTCAACGACATGGTAATTTGTGAGGATATAACCTCGACGGTCGATGATGGAACCGGAACCGGTACCCCCATCCTGAGGAACAGGTTCGAGAAACCAATTTAGGCTAAGGGTCTCGGTGGTAATGTTCACAACCCCCTTATTCATCGATTCATAGACCTGAATGTTTATCCGCTCATCCTCACTATAGGATGTATTACCGGTCGAGGTCTCCATAAGCCCCTGAGTCTGCGGTGTCGAGCTGGTTTCAAGAACGAAAGGGAGGGGCTCACTCTTAACGTTGGTCGCTTGAACCTCGTCGTCTCCCTTCGGCAGCTTGACCAAACCAAATCCGATCAAAATACATATCAACAGCAACATGCCGCCAATGCTAAAAAAGAGTAACTGGCCTCTGCTGTAGAGTTTCATGGAGCGCTCCTTACGAGTATCTTCCCTCTACTATAAACAGCCGAAGCCCTTTCTGCCAATAGTTCAAAGCCTGCACCAGAAAAGATCGCGGTCGCCGAAACGTCGGAAAGCCACGGCCTCACACAAGGCCTCGGCATCTATCTTCTCCTTGCCGTCAAGGTCCGCAATGGTTCTTCCGACTCGTAAAAGCGAGGCCGAAGCCCTACTGCTGAAGGCAAAACGCTCCACGGCTTGAGAAAAAAGGAGTCCGGCTTCCCTGTCCAGCACACAATAACGGTGTAGCTTTGCATCCGGCAGAAAGCCGTTCAGTACACCTTCCTCACGGTTTCGCCTCTCTTCCCTGTCACGGGCAAGTCGAACTCGTTCCCGAACAACACCTGAACCTTCTCCCGGTGGACCGAGAAACAGTTCGGGGGCAAGGGGCGAACATGGTACTCTGATATCGATTCGGTCCATCAGGGCAGCACCCGCCTTCCTCCAGTAGCGTGCAATCTCTTTTTCGGTACAGCCGCAGCCGCCGTCCGGTCTGCCGAGTCTTCCGCAGGGACAAACATTGGTGGCAAGAATGAGCTGAAACCGTGTAGGAAACCAATAACTACTCCCGCTTCGTGATATGTCGACCCGTCCACGTTCTATGGGCTCACGTAGACTTTGCAGAAGGCTTTCACGAAATTCCAAAGCCTCGTCGAGGAAAAGCACCCCTTCATGTGCCAAGGCCACCTCTCCCGGCCGGTTTTCCTTTTCTCCGCCGATGAGCCCCTCCCGTGTAGCACTATGATGAGGACGCCTGACAGGCGGACGGACCATCAGCGTACCTGATACATTGGAAAAGGGATCGAGGGAATGAATACGGGTTACCTCAAGGGATCGCTCCAGATCGAGATCAGGGAGAATTGAAGGATAGCGGTCGATCGACATGGTTTTACCGCTGCCCGGAGGGCCGAAAAGCAGGAGATGATGTCTCCCTGCAGCGGCTATCTCCAAGGCACGGCGAAGGAGCGAAGAACCCTTAATATCGGAAAAATCTCCGATGCACGCCTCTTCGGAAGGATATTCCCCATGGTCCCCTGGCTGGAAGAGAAAGCGTTTCGTATCGGAAAGAAGGTCGGAAAGTTCCGACAGATATTCGATACCGGCCACCTTGAGCGCCGAAGAGGCGGCCTCCCGTACATTGGATGAAGGAACCAGGATATGCGTGATGCCCGCCGACTTTGCCGCTGCCATGGCGGCCAGCGTTCCCCGAATCGATCGTACTCTGCCCGAAAGCTCCAGTTCACCAAGAATCAGCATTCGCCCGGAAGCAAGGGCCGTTCCGGGCCGTACCTGTCCGGAAGCAAGCAGCAGAGAAATGGCAATGGGAAGGTCGAAAGATGCTCCCCCCTTTTTTAGCCCTGCAGGCGCAAGATTGATCAGGATACGATCCAACGGGAAGGTAAAACCGCTGTTGCGTATCCCTGCCCGGACCCGCTGCCGTGCCTCCCTCACCGCATTATCGGGAAGACCCACGACCTCGATGCCGGGTATCCCCCTTCGCAGATCTACCTCGACATGAACCAAACTCCCCTCATAGCCGTGACCGGCGTATGCAAAAATATCCATCACAACCTCCGCACCTAATAGTACGGAAGAAACGACACGGTTTGTTCTACCCGCTTTTTTACTTTCCTTCTCTGATCGCCTGCTGAACCAAGGCATCACACGCCTCGTTCAGCTCGTTACCGTCATGACCTCGTACCCAACGCCAGGTAACCGTGAGCCTATCATCCAGCTGCTTGAGCCGTTCCCACAATTCACGGTTCTTTACCGCCGAGCCCGAAGCGGTTTTCCACCCCTTCTTAATCCATCCGCTGATCCAGCTGGTGATCCCGTTACGTACATACTGACTATCGGTATGTAGTTCCACAGAAGATTTTTGCAGCGACGTGCTGGAAAGAATGGTTTCCAGAGCGGTAATGACCGCCGTTAATTCCATGCGATTATTGGTTGTGGCCGCTTCAAAACCCCGCTTCTCAATCCGATTATCGGAGGAGAGAATAATACACGCCCAGCCCCCCGGCCCGGGGTTCCCATGGCAACCACCGTCCGTATAGACAATTACAGCTTTTTCTTTTTCGTTCATCGCCCCACTCTACCCGGATACGTGCATCACAGCAAGCGTTTGGGAAAGTTGATTGACTCCCCCCTTGTCCATTCCGTATACTACATGCCGATGGCTGAACAACTAATCGTAAAAAACCTGGAGTTCATAAAGGTTCTTCCTTCCTGGGCCCAGGAACTTTCCTATAAATACCTCTCCAAAACAACGAACCTTTATATCGTACACGGTAATATCAGGGACTTTCTCCCCAACAAAATGATCGAGGGTGAGTTTATTTTCGTCAGGATTCAGGAATTCGTATCCGAGGTCCTTTTCGGCAATAGAGATATTATCGCCTATTACGATCGTTCCTCTGGTATCAATTTCTGTACCCCTGAGATGCGGGATCAGTACATCAAGGTGATGCGTCGTCAATATCCGGATCTGGAACCAGAGGCCTTGATCAGCAGGGATCCCATCAAAGCCTTTGATCTCCTTGAGAAATATTTCCTGCTCAATATCCCCAATAAAAAGCGCATCGTTCTCATCATAGATTACGCCGAAACAATCATCCCCTCTACCGACCTTTCCAGAATGGATGATGAAGACCGCTACTGCCTTGTTACCTTAAATCGGTGGAGCCACGATCCGATTTTTACCCAAGGGGATGTATCGGTCATCCTGCTTACCGAAAATCTGGCGGACCTCAGCCCGCGTCTTGTCGGGACACCCACAACGGTAAAGGTAAACATTCCTATTCCCGATGAAACGGTCAGGCGAAAGTTCCTTGAATTTCTGGATCGCAGGGACGAGCTGATGCTCGAACATCGGCTAAATCCCGAACGAGTGGCAAAGATCACCAGCGGCCTCAACTTGATGAACCTCAACCAACTGGCTGCAGAAAGCTATCAGGAAGATAAACCCATTACCCTTGAATATCTGCGGGTGAAGAAAAAGGAGATTATCGAAAACGAGGGAGCCGGGCTTTTAGAGTTTATCGAATCGGAACATGATCTTTCCATGGTTTCCGGCCACGATTTTGTAAAAAAGCGATTTAAGAGCGCGGCAAGGGCCATTAAGCAGGGCCGATTCGATGTTCTGCCCATGGGGTACCTCATTGCAGGGCCGGTAGGGACCGGAAAGTCCTTCATGGTCACAGCCTTTGCCGGAGAGATCGGTATTCCCATCGTTCGATTTCAGAATTTTCGTTCAAAATGGCAGGGAGTAACCGAATCGAACCTTGAAAAGGCCCTCAACATTCTAAAGGCAATGAGCCCTGTGGGGGTGATGATCGACGAAGCAGACGCCTTTCTCGGGGATCGTAATCAAGAGGGGGACAGCGGCACCAGTAACCGTATCTTTGCTCAGATTGCAAGTTTTATGGGAAATACCGAATATCGCGGTAAAATCATTTGGTTCTTGATCACCTGCCGCCCCGATCTCCTCCCCATCGATTTGAAACGTCAGGGACGGGCGGAAGAGCACCTTGCCCTTTTTTATCCGGAAACCGCGATAGAAAAAGAGGAACTCTTTTCCACCCTAATCAGAAAGCTGAAAATGAAGGTAAAGGAGTTTCCCATCAGCGATTTACTCAAGCGCCATAGATTCGAATCCTCCGGAGCCGATCTTGAATCGATCCTGATCCGCGCAAAATTTAATGCCGCTATGGAAGGGCATGTCATTGTCACAAGGGAAGATATGGAACAGGCCTTTGAGGATTTTATTCCCCCTGCCTATCCCCACGAGATTGAGCTACAGAATTTGGTCGCCGTTTTGGAATGTACAAGCAGAGAGATGGTGCCAAAACGCTTTCAGAATTTGGATCGAACGAAATTGGTAAACCAGATTCGGGATCTTAAAGAACTTCTTGGAGAGCGGGAATGATAACAAAACGAGGAGAAAGCACATGAAGCTTGAACGAAATCCATTCGGCATTACCTCAGACGGTAAGGCCGTCGATTCCATCACCATGGAAAACGGTAACGGTATTCGATGTACCTTTATCACCTATGGTGCATCCCTTACCAGCTTTCGCATGCCGGACAGATCCGGACATATCGACGAACTTACCCTTGGTTTTGATAATCTTGCATCCTACGAGGGAAATCATCCCTATTACGGTGCGACGGTGGGGCGTTTTGCCAACCGCATCGCAAAGGGAAGCTTTTCCATCGACGGGATAGACTACAAGGTAGATATCAACGAACCCCCGAATCATCTCCACGGCGGGAAAGAGGGGTTCAGCAGGAAGATATGGGAGATGTTTCCGATCAGGCGCGAAAAGGAAGCCGGCGCTACCTTTACCCTCACCAGTGAAGATGGCGATGCAGGATTTCCCGGGACCGTCGATGTCTCGCTGACCGTGCTGCTCACCGAAGGGAATGAACTGATTTTTTCCTATACCGCCGTCAGCGATAAACCGACCCCGATCAACCTTACCAATCACAGCTACTGGAACCTTGCAGGTTCATGCAGCAGGCCCATTTACGATCATATCCTCACGCTCCACAGCGATGCCTTTCTCGAGCCGGATGAAGAGCTGATACCAACGGGCCGGAAAATCAATGTGGCTAACACTCCCTTTGACTTTCGTAGTCCAAAAGCCATCGGTCGGGATATAGAGGCGGCCGGCGGCTACGATCACTGTTTCATTCTTAGTCATGAACATGCCCTTTCCATTCCCGCAGCAGAGGTAAAAGATGAAAAAAGCGGCAGAAGCATGACCGTGCTGACCATCAACCCGGGGGTCCAGTTTTATACCGGTAACATGCTTTCAGGTCAGCTCACTCGGGATGGGATCGCAGCCCCCCACTCCGCCTTCTGCCTTGAAACCCAGGAGTTTCCGGACGCCATGAATCACGACAATTTCCCCATGGCTATCTTACGTCCCGGGGAGCGCTACGAACGAAAAACCATGTATCTGTTCTCGGTAGAATAGAAAAAGCTTATATAGTGAAGATAAAGGACCGAAAAAGAAATTATGAATACTCGCCCCTTCCAAGCGCCGCTGAGCCTTTCCAACGATGGAGCCCTGTCTCTCTTCTTCGTGGGTGTCGGCAGTGCCTTTAGTAAAGTCAACTATCAAACCAATATACTGATCATCAAAGGAAGGGAACATCTGCTTATCGATTGCGGAACACGGTGCGGTTACGCTTTCACAGAATTGGGCTCAAACCTTGCCGATATCGATACAATGCTTATCACCCATTCCCATGCCGATCACATAGGAGGCTTGGAAGAGGCGCTTTTAATGGCTCGATACGTGAGGAAGCGAAAAATTAGCCTTATTCTCCCGGTCCCCTACCGTCGAACATTATGGAACTATAGCCTAAAGGGAGGAGTGGCTTTCAACGAACGTCATAACGGCAAAGAGCTTCGTTTTTCGGATGTCGCAAGACTTTTGACTCCCAAACCGATGGATATGTTAGGCAGACAAGCCTACCACTATCGCTTTGGTTCCATTGACCTCAAACTCCTCCGTACCATGCATATCCCCGATAACGCCGAAAGTTGGAAGGATAGTTTCTGGAGCACGGCAGTGGTGATCGACGATCGCATCTTTTTCAGCGGGGATACCCGTTTCGACCCGAAGCTGGTAGAAGAGGTCGAAACGACCTTTGAGCCGGAGATTATATTCCATGACTGTCAATTTTTTACCGGCGGCGTCCACGCGGGGATCGACGAGCTTGCAATCTTACCTGCGGCGGTAAAAAAGAAAATGCTACTTGTCCATTACGGAGATGATTGGGAAAAGCAAACCACTCGGGTAAGGGAGCTGGGCTTTGCTGGACTTACTCGACAGTGGCTTTTTTACGATTTCCCGGAAAAGAAGCATTAACTCAGCATCCCTTCAATAATCATCTCAACCGCCTGCTCTTCGGAAAGGCCCCGGCTCATAAGGGTCTGAAGCTGCTTCGAATCGACCGAACCTATTGCAGCCTCGTGGGTAACATGGGCCTTGGGGTCTTCCACCTGGACAACAGGAACGGCCTTTGCCCTGGCCCTGTCCTGCACAATTTCGTTGCAATCCACATGGCCGGTTGCATAGGGAGCAGAGGCGCGCAGATCGTTGAATATTTCGGCAACGGCGTCCCCTCTCAAAGCGATATGAGAAGCAAGCAAGCCCTTTGAATAGGCTCCTGCAAGATGCCCTGCCTCCCGTATCCTGATTTTGTCATTACCCTTGCCGCTAATCCGAGAGATGAGTTCCATTGTAGCCTTGGGACCGCACTCCACCTCGTAATCGATATCGATGGAACCGACCCGCCCCTTGATAAGCTCGAATTCCGACGAGAAAAAGGCCCCCTCCTTCAACTCAACCTGAGCCTTCGGAACAACCGTAAGCCCTCCTTCGGGGCTGTGGATGTGTCGCTCAAAATAACGATAGCTTGCATTCTTTTCAAGAACGATCTTTGCATCCATCAGATGAGTCACGTCACGTGCGTTTGGAAAGGTGCAGTGAGCAACAAATTCCGCTTTCGCCCCCTCCTCTATCAGGACATCCATCTCAATTCGCTGCATACCCTGTTCAGGAAGGATACCGAAGCAGAAATAAACGGGCTTCTCGAGTTCGACCCCGGCAGCGAGGCGTATGATAACCGAAACGCCATCTTCCCGCTCCTCGGATTCAACGGAAAGCCCCGGCAAGGTGTGGGTCCCAAGGACCTTGTTTCCATGAATTTCCACATGGGCCGTATCTTCGCCGAATTGATGCTTATGCATATTAATTGAAGCAAGAAGCCTTTCCAAAGCCTCGTTACGATTGCTTGTACCATCATCCATTCTCACGGCGTAACCTCTCATCCCATACGGGATTATTTTTGTGCACACAAGGGACACAATGCCCCGTAAAATAACCGCTCATTCTTTCTACACGCCCCTTGTCCACTACCTGACCATTACACAGCAAAAACGAGTGATCAGCCCTTTTCAGGACTTCGGGAGAATGGGTTATCAGGATAACCGTCGTTCCCCAGTTGCGGAGCTTTTCCAGCACATCAAAAATGTAGTTGATTGCCTCGATATCGACACCTGAATCGGGTTCATCCATAAGAACCACATCAGGGCGCATCGCCACGATGGAAGCCAGTTCGATGCGCTTGCGCTCACCACCACTGAGGGTTTTATCTACATTTCTGACAAGATAACGGTCGGGGTCGAGACCGACAAGCTTCAGCATCTCTCCAGAATCAACGGAACTGCCTTTTGCCTCGGCGGCACTGCGAATAAAACTGTCTACTCCGATGCCTTGAAAACGGGCAGGCTCCTGCCAGGCAAGGGTGATGCCACGACGAGCGCGCTTATCAACCGGCAGCTTTTCGATACGTTCACCCCGGTGAAAAATGGCTCCGGTGTGCCCCAGATAATCAGGTAAGCCCATAATGGTATGGGCAAGAGTACTTTTCCCGGCTCCGTTCGGGCCAACCACCGCGTGGATATGCCCCTCCCAGAAACTCATGCTCACCGAATCCAGTATCTTATGCCCATCCAGGATGAGCGTTACATCCTCCAGCCGAATCACCGTATCCGGCTCTTTGTCCTCCATCACTTATCTCCCCTCGAGCAGAAGCTCAATATAATAGCGCTTTTCAAATTCCGTTTCCGCAATCCCCAAGCGGTCAAAGATGGATCGAATGTTGTCCGCCGCCTTTTGCGGAGGTAAGGAATCCATAGTTTCGGGAAGAACAACTTCGATCTCGATAAAGTAACCGAGGCCACTTACTTCACACAATTCGATATGCGCGGAATCAAGATAGTAGCTGTATCCTTTTTTTTCTTTAGTAATATAGTGAGAATATCCGAAGAAAAAAAGCATATCCTCAAAAGAGGACGCAGGATCGACGTTGAATTCGACCTCGCGGTTTATTTCAACCTTTCCACGGAAAGATTTCTCTTTTCGGGTGACCACGGCTGGAGAATTTTCCAAGGATTTCGGATCGAGATAACGTATACGAATGAGTTGATCACTGTCATGCATCCCCTTGGAGGGAGCATAGTAATAGTCCAGCTTATGAAACGCAGCGTCAAAACGAGCCTCTCGTCGAAGGAAGTCCTCTATTCTATGCCGTTCTTCCTCACTTCGAACCCAAGCCTTTGCCTCAACCTCGAAGGACAAGCCCTACTCCTTCCAAGGAAAGATCATTCCCTTAAGGCTACGATGCCCGACCAGCTCACGTTCTTCGACAAGCAAAGCATCCCAGGGAATCTTTCGGCGGTCGGCTTCGGCTTCCTCCTCAAGATAATCGTACTTTTTCATCAGAACCCTCAAGGCCCCCTGCCTTGCGAGGAGCACAGAAGAGAGCCCCGGCATGAGAAGAGCCGTCAAACAACTAAAAAGCATGGTAAAAAGCGCATGAAATGCCATAAAAATAGTAAAACCCGTATTATCGAAAAAAAGAATAAAACACTTTTTCAGAATAGTTTTCATGTCGCCGGGAAGTTGCACAAGGAGAGGGAAAAACCACTGTCCGGCAAGCCACCAAGCGATAGAAATCCAAAAGATGAGGCTCAGGGCAGCAAGGCCTACCACACCACCGAGCTGATAATAAAAAGGTACGATTATGGTAAGCAGGAATATATGGACAGCATTGATAAGTCCGAAGAAAAATGATTTTGGAAAGGCCTTTCCTATTGCCTTGAAAAGCCCTCGCAAATCGGGGCGTTTATAAGCGGCCATCTCGCCGGCGAGATGGGCAACACCCCCGTTGTAAAGAGTTAAAAGAATGACAGCCAACAAAGAGACAAGCATAGTAACTTGCCACCCTTCTCCCAAAAGCATCGGCAGGTATGCGGCAGCGGCAATAATGATAATCAGCCCCAGATTAAGGACAATGAGTGAAAGAAGATTGTCCCACCCGTCAAAAAACGCTTTCTTGATAAAAAAACCGGTCATACGTACTATCCTATCCTTCTGAAGCAGAAGCTTCAAGCTGATTGCCGGTCAACTTTACCGAAGCGTAATGCAGGATAGGCAAGCCCGGATATGAGTCCGAGAAACAGCATTGCATATCCGATTCCCAATCTGTCGGCCGCAAGGCCGAAGAGCGGCGAAAAAATCGCCACCAGAATCGTTTTCAACTGACTCTCCCCCGAAAGCCCGGTAGCCATCACCGAATTCTTTATTCGATCGCTAAGCAGTCCCAGACTTGCCGGGCGCCGTACGTTTTCGAGCAGGTAATAGAAAATAAATACGATGATTGCGGCGACTTTCAGGCCAAGCAAAAGGAATATGCCGACCAATAGCATGGCCCCTACCGAACAGAGGAAGGTGGCATTTAGTCCACCATATTTTTGAGAAAAACGATTATGAAATCTGCCTGATCGACTGCTGGCCACACTCGTGAGAAGATACAAAACCATGTAGACGATTCCGGAAATCAGTGCAACCCGCTGATTCCCCTCCAAAAAAGCAAAGACAGGAAGCGCCAAAGCAAGGGCCTTTAGAATCGGCTGAACATAGTCCTTCACGGTTTTGAAGGAAGCATCAAAAAGACTTGAATTCAGAAGGGCCTGTCTGACCATGGGATCTCGGAACATGGAGGAAAAATCCCTCACGGTTTGTTTCATCATTTCAACTCTGCCCCGGGACCTGCGATCGGCGCACTCTTCATCACTATCGCAGGAAAAATCCAGCTCTTTCGGGTAGGTCAAAATCAAGCCCATTGCTGCTATGTAGGGAACAATACTCCAGAGAAACACGATCCGGTAGCTACCGGAAAAGAACACCAGCAATGCGGCAATCAAAGCGGAAAGTGCAGAACCCTTCTGAGACCAGCCTCGCGTATGACCATAATACTCTACCTTTTGTTCGGCCATCCCGTTGCGCTTTAGGTACTCCATAATCATCGCCTTATGGGTTCCTGAACGGAAACTCTCACCAAGGGCAAAGGCAATCATAGCGATAGCATAGAATGAAAAGCCGGGGAAAAGATAGAAAATTGTAAAGCTGATAATATAGCTAAGGAAAGCACAAATCATTGCAGTTCTGCGGCCAAGGGTATCGGCAACAATACCGGTTGGAATTTCCGTAATATTTGTTGCAAGCTCGCGAACAGAATAAAGAACTCCTATTTGAAAAAAACTGATTCCCATTTCCCGGAAAAAGAGAACAAGAAATGGATCGAAAAACTGAAGATTTTTCAGGAAGCCATACAAAGAAAACTTCCAAAACTGGAGGTCTTTCTTTATTTGAGAAGAAGCCATCCTGTCCCCTCCTTGTAAACAGCAAAAAGCCCCCTTCCTTGTAAAAGGGGCCATTGGTAGTGGATATGATATATCACTGCATAATATAACGGTTTTCTAACCTTTACAAGGATTCCTGGAATGCTATTCGCACGGGGCTATGGTAAGAATTCAAGGCTTTACTTCCTGCACGATTTCAACCGAGCAGCAGTTGTCGCCCTTCCACAAGGTCTTTTTTGTGGTGATCCTGGCAGTAGGATCGATGGCGTGAGCCATTTGATACATCGGTTCAAGGCAGTACATGTTGCAGGGATCGGAGGTCCCCATACTGCGGCAGATGCCGACGAACTTACATGTTTTGCTCTCAATGGTGGTGGTGCTTTCTTTTTTTGATACTTCCCAGTCGGCACATTCAAACATGGCTGCCGAAAAGAGAAAGGGTTCTTCCACCTTGGTGAATTGGAAGGCCTCTTTCATGCGCTGAGCGTTCAACTCACCGAATTGGTGTTTGATCTCCGCCGCCTTTTCCTTGATGCCTGTGTCATCCAAAATCTTCTGATGCATGCCGAACTCACCCAAAAACGCGGTTTGTAAAAAATTGATTCTGCTTTTATCATCAATCTCCATAGTCTTCTCCTTTACATGGTTTATTGTTATGTGGAGACGAAAAGGGAAAAGGTGACCGACAAAATTCAGAAAAGACAGACAGGAAATAGCTAAGTGGCAGGCTGGAATGTATTACTTATCATTTTCGAAGTAAAACCAGGTAGAAATTATGGTTTTTCGGCAACATCGGTGGTGAGCAACGCAAGCCAGTAATTCTTTGAGGGTAGCAGACCTCCTATCGCTTGAATCCGGCCGGTCTCTTTGATAACTGCGTGCACCTTGTCGTATTCCGCGGATAAATCCACGTCATCCACGGCCTGTCGAATGGTACAGGTGCACGAATCTTCATGATTGACCAGCCGACATTGCTGTGTGAGATAGGCTTCCATCTTTTTATTGGCCCTGGATACCCGTTTTCGCAAGGTAGCGACCTCAACCCCGAAAATGCGGCTTAGTTCCGAGTACGGCAAGGGAATAACATCGCGAAATAAGTAAAGCAGGCGGTCTTCCGGGTTCAGGCAATGGAGCATTGCAGTCAGGCAGTGATCACAACTCTCCTTAACCCAGGCCTCTTTTTCAGGGTCGGCATTACCGGGGATATCGATAGGATTCTCAGCGTAGTATGCATTCAGCTCGTCTCTACCGTAGACACCTTCTTTGTTCGCATGGCGAAGAATAGTCCGTCTGGCAACCGTGTACACCCAGGTGCTCACCGCTGAGTCACCCCGAAAACTCTTCCAGCTACGAACGATCTCAACCCATGCCTCCTGCGCAGCTTCTTCCGCCACGGCGCGGTTAGAGATCATGCGTCGACTTAAGGAAGAGACCTTCGGGCCAAAATCTATAGCTATCCGTTCAAGGTTGGGACGTAGTATATCCATGGAGCAAAGTCTACCGATCATAAGCGTCCCCGACAAGATAGAGCGGTCCTCTGCGATTGGATGATATTTTCCTGTTATGAGATGTTTCGAGAGCGAATAACCACGATTTGCATAAATGCAAATCGTGGTTGTATGAAAACTGATCTTAGTTGCGACGATTATGAATTCGATATGCGTCACTTACCAACAGAATTGATATGATCTGCTGTCCCATCAGTACATAGTACTCCTGCCTCATCATCAATAAAGCAGCGCAAATATTACCGACCGATAGCCAGATATAACCTGCCGATTTGGATTTTGCAAGAAAATACGTACCGAAAAGGAAACCGGATGCTATTCCAATTTCCATGACTTGATTGAGAGTTATTAAGCCGCCAAAGTCGTAAAGACTAAGGAACAAACCGGTAGCGATCATGCATTGGGCAAGATGGTTCAACCCCCGACACAAACCCAATGTACCGTTCCCTCGCCGTACAATGATATATCCCATAAGAATAGAAGGAACACCACTTGTCTCAACGGCAGCGGCTATCCAGTTATGTTCCGATATGAAAATAAGAACCCAGAAAGGAACTCCTATTAGATAAAACATCCAGGCGGCCATACGCCACTTTTGTTGATTTCGAGGGCCTTTTGTACGTTCGGCCATAGCAAAAAATACTTTGTTGAGAAGATAAAATAGGCCGCCCGCAAATTGCAGAAATAGATTAACCATATATTGAACCTCTATGCGTCGAATAAACTAATAGCGATAAATCGACAGTGCTGCCGAAGCGCTACAGGACTTGAAAAGAGAATGCGAATTTGAGTTTATTCGGAGGCGGCGGAGAGGTAGAAAAAGATATAGGGCAAAAAGAAAGAGGCTTGGCAAGTTTCAGGGAGATACTATTGAATAGAACTGTTTTGGCCATTATATACTCCCAAAATCCCAAGCAAAAACCAACAATAGAATGTACCTTTTCGTTTGTGCGTTGTCAATCCAGGTTCTTTCCGGTACCTTTGGAAAAGATGTATGCTAAGTTTCCATAAAAAGATAGGAAAAATTACCTATATGATATATACTATGAATTCATAAGCCATGGAAGCGTAGCTTATCTATCCTCTGGAATAAACGCTCCATAGTTGCTCCTATCAAGCCGGCAGAACGTTGTTTTGCCGGCTTTTTTGCTTAAACGCACAGGCTTTGATAGAGAATCCTATTCTTCTTTTTTTATTCGTAAGAAGATACAACTGGAAAGTCCAAATACGATACCTGACAAAATCCATATCCCCGAAATTTTTATTATTCCTACTAACAAACTATACGCCAGAGAACCGATAATCCCACCAAACTGCATCATCAGAGACGAAAGCGACAACAGTGATGATCGTTTTTCATCTGGAATTACCGAATTCAAAACCGTTCCCTCTGGTATACTTAACATTCCATTTACCATGAAAAGCAATAAATATATTGAGGCAAAAGAAAATAACCTTGCTTGAAATGATAGAACAATTATCAAGACACCTGTTATTATCCTGCCCAGGAACAGCAATACATTGGGCTTATCACTTTTTTTCCTTAAAATCAAATTTATTATGCCGACACCTACCAACGAAGCCAAAAAATATCCGCTATTTATTACTCCGAAGATCCATGTCTTTGTTTCACCTTTTAAAATCCAGCTCATTTTAGGCTGCCAGTATAATTCTATGGCATTAAAACAGAAGCCCCAAATCATAGTTCCGAATATCAATAAGATAATTTTTCTGCTATTCGCTACTGTGCGCAAAGATTCTTTTACATACTTACTCAATCGTTTGTTCGTCTTTGTTGTATCGGCCGGTTCTTTTACCACTAGTAGCGTACATATAAATATGAGGAAAAGTATCAGAATCTGTGCCGTAAGATTACCATTATATCTATTTTGACCTGGAAAATACTTTTCCCAGACCATAGGTATTACGCCACCTGTCAAAGCCCCCATAGATAGTCCTAAAATTTCCCCCGCATTTAATATGCTAAGAAACTTATGAAGGCTCTCTTTTCCATGATCTTTGATGTATTTGTTTATGAACAAAGCCTCAATTGACCCCGATGAAAAGGCCCTTGAAACTCCATACATCGCAAACCCAACAAAAAGAGTAACAATACTATTCGAAAAAAAGACAATGGTATAACCGACAATAGCTATGATAAGCGAAAACTGATAAACCGTTTTTTGCCCTACTATGTCAGAAATAATACCACTTGGAAACTCAAATATAACGATGAATATAGAATAGAGAGCGGTAATCAATCCTAATGTATCGACACCACTGCCTTTCGACAACATCATCAGCGACATGACAGAAGTACCAATACCCACTGAAAACCAATGAAAAAATCGATTTAAAAAAGGTATGATAGACGCTTTCTCGATTGACATGCTCTTATATATTTACTTTTTTACCAACCAATGTCCACCATGCATATGAATCAACCCCAACACTTGCATGGCAATCTAACCATTCTAAATATTCATGCTCACTAAAATTATCAATACGTACATTTTAGTGGCGAAGGGATTTGAACCCCTGACCGAACGGATATGAGCCGTTTGCTCTACCAACTGAGCTACGCCACCATGTTGAACGACGCACACTATACCAATCACCCTTTTTTATGTCAATATCTTTATGATTTTTTACCGGAAGGAGTACTTCATATGACACACTCATACACATTGACCGTCCGGAGTTACGAATGCGATATGCATCGCCATGTAAACAACGCGGTCTACCTCAATTATCTGGAAGCGGCTCGAATGGGTTTCTTGAACGACGTCGACTTTGATTATGAAGCATTTCTCGACGCGGGATACGCTCTTTTTGTCGTCAATATTAATGCCCCTGCATTCCTCAACGATATACTGACGGTGCAGACAAGCCCTATAAAACGAAAACGCTTATCCGGCACATTCCTCCAGGAAGTGAAGAGGAAAGAGGCCTTACTGGCGAGGGCGGAAGTGACCTGGGCTTGCGTCAATCACTCAGGCAAACCCGTCCCGTTGCCGGAAGAATTTTCCGGACCTTGGATTGATCCCGAACCTGTGACGGTGGCGTAAATCTCAGATCAGTTTAGCAGCCCGGCCTTGGGCCGTCAGCTTGGCATTCCAGTAATTTCGTTTTAGGTAATCCTGACGGTCCACAGGAACCTCTATGCGGCTGCTGATTCCCTGAACGGAACGTAGTGCCTTTGACAGCTGTGTAAGGCGGTCGAGACCTTCTTGTGTCCCCCCTTGGCCGCTATCCGACATTGTCAGTGTCTGAAAGAAGAGGTAGAGATGGCTGTAAGGATCGTTGTCCGCCAGTTTCTCTTCACGGGTGATCCTTGACAGCTCCTGTTTCGCCTCCTCAATCCGTCCGATTCTGGAAAGGATAAGTCCACGCCATGCCCTTGCCATTTGATAAAGCACCCCATGTCCACCGGGAACGGCAAAAGCAAGATCCTCAACACAGGCGAAGCCGGACTCCCAGTTCCACGGCAGGGGGCGGGAAAAGAGCTTGAGCCGATCTTTCTCAAGTCGGCAAGAGGATTCAATGGCCTCGAAGGCCTGATCGTACCGTTCATCGAGAAAAGCCGCTTCGGATAGAAAAAAGAGATGCTCCGGATTATCGACAGAAGGGGATAAACGTTTTATTGCGGATTCGATTTTTCCCTGATAGGTTTGACACCTTGCTATCCATCCTTCAACCATTTCGAAATACCCCTCTTCCGGATACAGAAGCGCATTGTTCAGGCAAATGAAAAATCGATTTAAGGCCTCTTCGTAACGACCAAGCGCAAACAAAACACGGGCGCAAAGGAAATCGGCATAGAGTTCCCATTGCCGTTTGCCACTGTTACGCGCAAGAACGGCACCTCTTTCGGCTTCCCGAAGGGCAGCACTCATGTTACCACCGAGAAATACCGCAAGGGCGCTCCACAGAGCGACCTCCTCCGAATGATCCTCCTCATCGGGAGAAAACCCCACTTCACCCGCAATGTTGAAATAGTCTTTTGCCTCATCGATCCTACCCATTGCAAGGATGACACGCCCGAGCAGAAGATTCGCCACCGCTTCTCCTGGAGTTCCGGGTAGATCCTGCAGCTCAAGGAGGGCCGCTTTGGCAGGCTCCATCGCCTTTCGATATGCATGAACGGCAAGTAGATACTCTCCTAATGCCAGACGACGCAGATTACGGACCTTCCAATCCCGAGGTTCGGGGCGTTCGTTAAAAAGGGAGATAATCTCTTTCGCAAGAGAATCTCGCCCTTCTTGAATCGCCGACAGCAGGTAGAGTGCCTGCAAATGATCGCTGAGTTCCCCCTCTCCCGGCGAAAGCCGATGCAAGCTCTTTGTGGCCTCTTCAAAAAAAGGGGTGGCAAGCGAAAGGCGGCCGGAACACACCAGGCGGCCAAGGCGATCGAGAAGCCACGATGCGCTCTGGTCTGCAGGCTGCTCCTCCAACATGATACTGTTGTTTCGATAAGCATTCCTGCCAGAGCCCTCCGTATCCTTGCTGAGATAGACGGTAAAGAAAGACGCAAGCTTTTCACCTTCGCCCCCCAGCTCCCGCTTCAGGTAATCCCTCAACTCGGGAAAAACCGGCCGCAGCAGTTCCGATTCGGCCAAAAGCCCCAAATCGATAAGATCGGTAGCGATGGTACGGAATTCTCCCGGCTCAACTGAATCAATTCCGAAAAGCGCCCGTAGCTGCTCTGCAGAATAGAGCCCCCCGGTGATAAAGGTAAGATAAAGCAATTTTTGGTGAAAGACAGGCAACTCACGGATAAGTCGTTTTGTGGCGGCAAGACCGGAAAACCCCCTTGAGCCCCTGCGCAGCAACAAACCCATATGGTAGAGGCTTATCGCCGTTTCCTCTTTTTCAACGTCCAAACCGACAAGGAGCTCCTCATCTACCATCCGAGTCAACTCTTTCTGATGCCACAGTTGAAAAGCCATCTTGTTAACCGCATAGTCGGAAAACTCGGCCGGGAGCTCCCCCTCCCTACTCGAAATCACGGCAAGCAAGCCCTCTTTGCCCTGGTGTAGGCCGAAACACCGGGAAAGCGAACGAACCGTTTCCCTCCTGTATCTATCAAGCCCCTCTATGAACAAAATAGGCGGAAGCAACGCCGCTTTCATCTCTGCAACGTATGCTTCAAGATAGAGGGCGAAAATCAACTCGGCATCCTCTCTTCTCACCGTTTCGGGATCACGTTCAAGTAGGTGAAAAAGGGAATTCCAGCAAACCATGGAACCGGGAGAAAGCATGGACGCAATGCCTTTCCATCCCCGTCTGACCATTGCCTCCAGAAGGGGAACACCGACGCCGGTGAATCCTTCTGGAGGTTCTATCCGAAGAAACGGGAGGTCCTCTTTTCGAAATGCAATATGCCGTCGCAGATAGTCCAAAGCATGAATTTTCCCACTTCCCGGAGGTCCCCAAAGAAAAAGGATCCCCGTCTTTTCACCGTTCAGAAAGGGGGTAAAGCTATCAAGAAGCCCATCCATTGAGCAGTGGCCATCGAGAAACGTCAAAATCGAATCATGGTTGTCGGTGGAATCCTTTCGGCTACCGGTTACAAGAAACCCTTGTTCCTCTTTGCTTAACTCGGCAAATGGAGAGAAAAGCTCGGCAGCACCAGGCTCCATCCAGAAGGAACCATCAGGCTTTACGGTAAAAAGATAGCGCCAAAGCTTTGCTTCGAGCTCTTCATCATCTCCGAACTCCTCCTTCACAACAACAAAATTAAGGCCCCGAAGTTTTCTCGCCTTTGCCTCAAGCATGCTCCAGCCATGGAGAAGCTTTTCAAAGAGTCCCCCAAGCTCGCGCTTCCCAGGAGAAAAGCGATAGAGCAAAACCGAACCGAAGTTCCGAGGGGCTTCGATAGCCCAAGCGAGAAAAAGGTGATTAAGGGAGGAGCATAGCTCATTGATAAGCTCCGGCTCTATCACTTTTAATTGTTCCAGACCATTGATTTCTATCAATACATCTACCATTATTGTTATTGTAACGTTATAGAGGAAAATGGCAAAGCAGAATTCATATGTCTTACATCAGCTATAAAGGAAAAAAGTATCGACAAGTGAAGTTTACGTTTTCGACCAAGGCTCCGTTTGAGAAAATTCTGGAAACCCTTAATCAGATCAGTTTTAACGGTTCTTTCAGAAGTGATGAACAGGCAATCTATGCCATTTTGGAGTTGGTAAGCAACTCCCTGCGTGCTCATAGAGAAAAAGCGGTTAAAGAGAAAATCGTCTTGAAAATTCAGGGAGAAAGAGAACGCACCTTTGTCCGCCTGAGAGACCTTGGCGGTGGTTTCGATATCTCAAAACTTCCCTATGATATTACCCAGCCCGTCAATGAAATCGACACCATTAGCGATGCATTTGAAGCATATCGACAAAAGAACAATTATCGTCGTTTCGGAATGGGAATCTTGTTGGCCAGAAAGGTATTTCCAGGTTTCAGACTTACCTTCGACGAGCAAAACGGCACCATTGCCGGTACCATCGTCGATCTTTCCGATAAGGTTTTCGATACGGTAGGCCCCAGGGCCCCGGCCGGTGGAGCATTATCGTGATGGAACGACGGACCGACCCGCGTAACCGTAGCTATGCAAAGGCCTTTCTCCCGGATCACAACGCCATCGGGTATATTCGTGATATTTCAACCGGCGGTTTCAGAATTGAAGCCTTGGGTGATCCCGGTATTCCTGAAAAGGTGGAAGTGACCGCTGTCTTTATTCCGAACGAGGAGATGCGCTTTCCACCCTTCACCCTGCGGGGACGGGTGGAGTGGCGCCATGAAAATCCCCCGACAACCAGCCTTGGTATCGCCGTCACTCGCTATGTCAGTCCGGGAAGTGCCCGCCTGTTCCGTCGTTTTCGAAAGATATGGAAACGGCTCGCAACATAGGCTTCCGTATCAGAGGACTACTTCCGGAGGCTTTGCCCCCCCTTCCCAGAGGCGGTCGTCCCGCTCGGTAAAAGAACGGCCGTACACAGCCTCAAAGAGATAGCGAAAATCTTCCGGCTTCATTTCCATAAATTGTAAACCGTAATAGGCCCTGTTTTCTTCATGATATTTTCTCATTACCCTGCAGGCTATTTGCATGGGGCGACCCGACAGGGTCAACCGAATGGAAAGATCACTGTACATTCCGATCTGGGAAGCAAGCTCGGCAGAGGAATGGGTAAAGAGAAGCCCAGATGCACTGATATTGACAATCTGAGGCTCATAGGATTCCACTTGTCGCTTTCCACCTGCAAAGTAGCCGTTTTGCTGCAGAGAATGGACAAGAATCGAAGCGAATTCACTGCAGATGTCGAAGACCTGGAGAGTAAAAGGTATCCCTCTGCCAATACCCGTTTGCAAAAGGATCACCCCGATCACATATTCGCGGTAGCATATCGGCATGACAAGCTCGGAAAGAATACCCTCGTGCCCCAAATCCCGGAGCCAACTTTTAAGCTCCTCCCGCTTTTTGCCGCAGAAGAGATCGCTATCCCCGAGCGGAAGCTCTTCATCCACAACCATACGCCGCCCTTCCGCCTCCTCGAGGGAAGGAAAGGATCGTGAGGTGTCGGGTAAAAAAAGCGCATTTCCTCCTGAGGCAACCACAAGCTCTTCAAATATTTCTGGCTTTTTTTCCCGAAACATTCGAATCTTGGCAACCTCCGCATATTGAGCGATGACATGATTGAACTGTTCGAGAAGTCCCTGAATTGAAGAGGCATCAAAGACAGAAGAAAAAATCATCTCCTCTTGATCAACCTGTGTGAACTGGGATGTCCGGGGAAAATCGAGCTCAATGCGGCTGCTTGCAATATCGAAACTAAGATGGATATTGCCCTCTGGAGGAGGCACACGCTCGAATTTCCTTTGAAGATTCTTCACAACCGTATTCGGAATCGAAATAAGGAGCTCTTCTCCACTTTCGAGGATGCTTCCTTCAAAGGTCATGGTGTGGTCGAAAAAATTAAAAAAGAGACGAACCGGCTCTCCTTTTATGAAAACTGGCTCGGAAGGAGAAAGCTGCTGTAATCGAAGTGTAGAAAGATCGACAAGGGAAAGAACCTTTGCCGAGGCCCGTTTCCGCTCACCGTGAACGGCAATCTCAATCTGCTGTTCCTCCATTTTCACGAGAACGAACTCCCGTTCTATTCTCCCCAGCGTATTGCCCATATCCACTCCTTTCAAAAGGATCAAATAGGAAAAAATCTGCCGCAGCAATTTTCCATCCCTTTGCATAGTGTCTAAAAAAGAGGGTACCTACCCTGCTGCCGCCTTTTCCATCGAAAAACCGCAAGCGAACCGAAGCCTTTTCTTCTGCCGCAAAAAGGGAAAAACGACCGACACGCAGCTCCGTAATGGAGCGGGGCTTTTCCTCCCCATCCTCGGCAACCCTGTGAGCTCGTTCATAGGCCTGCCGTATTTCCTGATCGATAAGCGGTGAATCACTATTGGTGTCGGCAAAGAAACGGTATAGTTCCTGAACCACCTCCTCGAAACCACCCTGGTCCTGTTCCGGTCGGTAAAGAGTCCCGATTTCAGGATCCTCGGGATAGAGAGGAGATGCCTCCTGGCGTAAGAGGTAGAGAAAAGGCGATTGTTCTTCGTCACTATTGCCGCCGATAACAACAACATCATCCTGCTTCTGTGAAAACAGAAAGCGTGTCGGTACTATCAGAAAAAAGGTGACAAGATACAGAATAAGCATCTTTTTGCCCATACCCTTTTGTATATCACCCCACCTCCTTTGTCAAACGCTGGACATCGCTCGGTCAGTCAGGATACACTTGTTATGGTATATTATAGTGCGAACGTCTTTTTCGGAGGATAGCGATGACCTACACCGCAGCGGAAAAAATTCTAAAAACACATCACAGAGAAGGTGATTTTCTTAAAGGCAAGGAGATCGGCATTACCATCGACCAAACCCTTACCCAGGACGCTACAGGAACCATGGTCTATTTACAGTACGAGGCCATGAAAATTCCACGGGTAAAAACGGAATTGTCGGTCTCTTATGTCGATCACAACACGCTGCAAAATGACTATCGTAATATGGATGATCACCGCTTTCTTCAGTCGGCCGCCGCAAAATTCGGCATCTACTTCTCCCGTCCAGGCAATGGGATCTGCCACCAGGTTCATCTCGAACGTTTCGGTAGGCCTGGAAAGACCCTTCTTGGAAGCGACAGTCACACCCCAACCGGCGGAGGATTGGGGATGATTGCAATCGGGGCGGGAGGCCTTGATGTTGCCGTTGCAATGGCCGGAGCACCTTTTTATCTCACCTATCCCGAGATCATCGGCGTTAAGCTGACCGGCAAACTGGGAAGGATGTGCAGTGCAAAGGATGTCATCCTCACCGTACTAAAGCTTGAGACGGTAAAAGGCGGGGTTGGTAAAATTTATGAATACTTTGGTCCGGGCGTAAAAAGCCTGACCGTACCGGAAAGGGCAACCATTACAAACATGGGTGCGGAACTTGGTGCGACCACAAGCCTCTTTCCCTCCGATGAGGTTACAAAGGCCTTTCTTGAGCTGCAGGGACGGGGCGATCAATGGGAAGAGGTGAAAGCCGACGAGGGAGCCGTGTACGACAAGATTATCGAGATTGATCTCTCAAAGGTGGAGCCTATGGCCGCTTGTCCTCACATGCCCGATATCGTTGTTCCGGTTTCCGAACTGGCAGGTAAGCCCCTTCAGCAGGTAGCCATAGGTTCCTGCACAAACAGTAGTCTCGACGACCTCGGCGTGGCCGCCGACATTCTCGCCGGAAAAACGATTGCCCGGGGAGTGAGCCTCGGTATCAGTCCGGGAAGTAAACAAACCCTTTCGGCGGCGATGAAAAACGGTATCATCGAAAAGCTGGTGGATGCAGGAGCCAGAATACTCGAAAGTGCCTGCGGGCCCTGTATCGGCATGGGGTTCGCCCCCTCTTCGGGAGGTGTCTCCCTTCGTACCTTCAACAGAAATTTCAAGGGACGCAGCGGTACGGCCGATGCCCAGGTCTATCTGGTCAGTCCGGAAACAGCGGCAGCATCGGCTCTTATGGGTGCTATCACCGATCCCAGGGGTATAAAAGGGGTGGAGCGAAAAGATTACCTTGTCTACACCGAGATAAAAGACAATATGATTATTCCGCCTTTCGACGAAAAAGAAGCGGCAAAGGTGGAGATTGTACGCGGACCGAATATCAAGCCCTGCCCCACGGCAAAGGCAGTGGCAGATAATCTGACGGCAAAAGTTCTACTGAAGACCGAAGACAACATAACAACCGATCATATCATGCCTGCCGGATCTAAGATTCTTCCCCTCAGATCCAATATCCCAGAAATCTCGAAGCATGTGTTTGAAGCAGTCGATCCCGACTTCCCCGAAAAGGCCCTTGCCGCCGGTGAGGGCATCATCATTGGCGGAGAAAACTACGGTCAGGGTTCCAGCAGAGAGCATGCGGCCCTTGCCCCCATGTATCTGGGAATAAAAGCGGTCATTGTCAAAAGCTTCGCACGAATTCATAAGGCAAACCTCATTAATTTCGGTATTTTGCCTCTAACCTTTTCCAATCCCTCAGACTACGACAACATAGAAGAGGGAGTAAGCCTTTCGTTCGAAAAGCTTCCGGAACAGCTGAAAGCAGGTAAAGAGGTGACCGCAACCCTTGTCGGGGGACCCGGCGACGGCACAAGCATGGTCTTCCTCCACGATATGGAGGAACGTCTCCTCAATGTAGTTCTGGCCGGAGGACTGTTGAACTTTACCCGGCAAGGCAATGGGCGATAATGGCAGACTACCTTAGTTCGGCCTTTGAGCTCCCCGTCAGGGATCCGGTCTGGGGTAATATCGGTTTAACACCCGAATTTAAGCGGCTGACCGATGAGACGGCATTTCAGCATCTTGCAGGAATCAGGCAACTGGGGCCCAGTTATCTTGTCTACCCCGGAGCCGTCCATACCAGGCTCGCCCACAGTCTCGGAGTGTTTCATCTGGCAAGACGTCTGCTTTTGACTTTTGCCGGTCATGAGGAGGAGTTGATTCTTGACCGCGATGAAATAACCATTTTTCTTGCAGCGGCCCTCCTTCATGACCTCGGCCATTTTCCCTTTGCCCACTCCTTCAAGGATCTTCCTTTAAAGAAACATGAGGAGATTACCGCTGAAATTATCAGCTCTTCCCGTCTTGCCGGGGTCATACGGCGGGAACTTGGGATTGATCCCGAGCTTGTCGCCGCAGTCATCGACCACGATCTGCCTGTTCCGGCAGAAAAAATCGGAGAGCGGATACGTCTTTTTCGAAGACTCTTATCCGGAGTGCTCGATCCCGACAAACTCGACTATCTCAACCGTGATGCTTTTTTTTGCGGTGTCCCCTACGGCAATCAGGATGTGGACAACATCCTTGACTGTACCCGTATTCTTCCCTCTGGAAAGGTAGGAGTAGATGCATGCGGAACAGTGGCGGTGGAAAACCTTCTCTTTTCTAAATATCTCATGTACAGAACCGT
This sequence comes from Sediminispirochaeta bajacaliforniensis DSM 16054, assembly GCF_000378205.1. Classification (NCBI taxonomy): domain Bacteria; kingdom Pseudomonadati; phylum Spirochaetota; class Spirochaetia; order Spirochaetales; family Spirochaetaceae; genus Sediminispirochaeta; species Sediminispirochaeta bajacaliforniensis. The sequence continues at coordinate 44,742 of NZ_KB899424.1, forward strand.
CTATTGGCACAAGACGGTCCGTATCGCCACTGCCATGATAAAACAGGCGGTCATGATGGCCCTGACCGACGGGAAGATAAAACCGGAGGCTCTCTACGGACTTGATGACGATGCCTTCTGCCGTATGGCAGGCGAAACAGACTACCCACCCCTTGAACTTGTAGCATCGGTACGCCGGCGGCATCTTTATAAGATGGTGACGGAGTTTGACGAAGAAGAAGGCGAGCTTCTCATCAATTCGCTTTCAGCCTCTCCTGAAGAGCGACTCGAAGCCTCTATCCAAGCCTCTTCCCGCCTCTCTTCTCTCCTTGGCCGAGATGTTTCCCCCGAACAAATTATCATCGACATTCCGGAGCCGATAAGCTTCGAAACCGACATGGATGTCCTGCAAGGCGGCAGGGAAATCGACTTTGTTTCTTCCGGAACGCTTTTTACCACCGAGGTGGTCGGCCAATTTGCCAGAAGCCTACGAAAACTGCGAATATGTGCCGAACCATCCCTCGCCGAAAGGCTTTCGGTCATGCGACAAGATAAAATCATGGAGCTGTTCCTGTAAGGTATGAGAGTAAACGACGCTGCGGCATTGGCGGAGAGGCTTTCCGTCGAAATGGTGATGGGGGGAAATATCCCCCCCTGGATCATGCGTTTTACAAAGGCTGCAGGTAAGGCAATCAACCACTACTCCATGATACAAGAGGGAGAAACCGTCATTCTCGGAATCAGCGGGGGAAAAGATTCCCTGGCACTGGCACTGGCACTTTCGCTCAGGTTAAAATGGCTGCCGATCAGCTACAAGCTTCATGGTCTGCATATCGACTGGGAGGAGTATCCCGTTCCCGATCAGAAATTAACAGCCTTACGCCGCTATTTCGATCTGCTTGGAATTCCGCTGGAAACGGTTCGTGCGAGTATGTTTCCCGAATCCTTCGATGGGAAATTCAACTGTTATCTCTGCAGTAGAAACAGACGTCGCATTTTTTTCGAGAAAGCGAGGGAATTGGGTGTCCGAAAGATTGCCCTCGGACATCACCTTGACGATATTGTGGAAACCACGATGATCAATCTTTTTTTCAGGGGACAGTTCGACAGCATGCAACCCGTTCAGGATTTTTTCGGGGGAGATCTATTCGTGATCAGGCCTATGTGTGAGGTGCGTGAATCGATCATACACAGACTTACCTCTGCCCTCGATCTTCCGGTGGTGAAACCCGACTGTCCCTATCACGAAACAAATATTCGTGCACGTTTGAAGCCGATCGTTCGGGAACTATCCCATATCGATCGCTATGCAAGGGAACATGTCTATAATGCCCTCAATTTCCCCACCGATCTCATGAAAAGCTTGCAACGGTGAGGCTTCTTCAATAGAGTTACTGTTGAGGCAAAGGAGAAGATGATGCAGGTATTTAATGTGATGGAAGAGCTCGTTCTTGAAATGGTGCATGAAATTTTCGAGGAAAAGCGAGGTAAAGGCTTCCCACTTGTCGACTGTGAACAATGCAGACTCGATGTAGCATGCTATGTTCTCAATCGGATAGAACCTGAATACCTCATCTCAGGCCGGGGCGTCGTCCACGTTCAGAACGAATTACGGCAAAATTTTCAAAAACGGGCGGATATTGTATCCCTTGTCAACGAAGGGATACGGATCATCACTCAGAATCAGCGCCCTTATTATGAGGCACATGAAGATGAATCGGCTAAAGAGGAAGGAATCTCCAGGGGCCCTTATTTTAATTTTCCGGCGATCATCGGTACGATCCTCAATGGAAAAACCTTCGAACCTGCGGAAAACCTCAATGTCTTTCTTTTCCAGGACGGTAAGCCTGTTTCCATGATCGACAGGAGCTGGCCCAATCCATATTTCATCGTCCGGAGCACAAGAGGTAGCTTCAGTTTCTGGCCCAGGCCGATCAAGGCGTCCCGAGAAAACGAAAAGAAAAACGTCAATCTCGAAATCAGGGCCGAAGCGGAAGGATTTCAGCCGATCAGACACTTTATCGATATTCAACTCACTGCCGTCCAAGCCTACTGTACTACCTTCTCCATGGAAAGGAGCCTGAAGGTAGGCAACCTCTATTTTTTCACAAAGGCCAGCGAGGAGGAACAACGGGAACTTGGGGTCGAAGACCTATAAGAGGTTACGGCAGATTAATCGAAGTGCTCACTATGCACGCCGTAATGCTGAATACGGCCGGGAATTTCATCTTCAAGAAAAAGCATTACCTTATTCATAACACGCTCTCCATGTTCCCGGCTGTTTGTCACAAAGGCCCCTCCGATCTGTCCGAAGCGAAGGCTGTCGTGTAGATCGACCTCAGCAGCGGATATGCGGAATTTATTCCCTAATCGCGCGACCACCGACTTGATAACCCGCCGCTTCTCTTTGAGGCTGGTTGTCTCAGGCAGTTCGAAAAGGCACTGCATCATTGTCACAATCATTATTGTTCCCTCACTTCAGTCCATTCAAATCCCCGAGAGATTCCAGTGTGAGGGCACTGTGTTCCCGGCTTTCGGGAGTGCGCTCTCGAATCTTCATCGGCAGATAGGTTTCATTGTAAAGACGGGATAGTATGAAAAGGTCATCCCCGCTGTAGCGGGATGGAATACGAACCTCCAGATTGTAATCCGGCTCTTCATAGCCTCGACGCATGACATGAACGGGATCAGTCACCGTTACGGCGAAATGAGGGCCGTAAAGAAAGAGTAATGCGATGAGAAGCAACACTACTATGGAGAAAACCAGCAATTGCTGGGCAGCAGAGGCGGCTCTTGCATCCCGAATGTCAAAAAAGAAGGCATGAGAGCCCTTTTCTGCAACCCGGTAATCTTCCACATCGAAATGGCGTCGATAGTAATCATTGTTAAAACGGGTATAGAGGGTTAGATCCTTATCGGTATCACGGACCAGCAGCAAATCGCTCTTCATATGAAAAAGATCTTCGAAATATCGTTCCGCTTTCACGTTTTCATCCACAGCGTCAAGAAAGCGGTTCTGTTCAGCCTCTGCCACCCCGGTCGGTGTGGGAATATGCAAAACCGAAACAAAAAAACCATAGACGAGAGCAGCAAAAACAACGGTCGAAACGGCCAGAGTCGACAGCCGTGTCAGATGACGCTGTGCCATGGAGCTGTCGACATATTTTATGTTTCGAAAGAGTTTCAAGACCCGAAGGAAACGCAACACCCTTGCAAGGCGAATGGCTTTCACCGCTTTCAGCATGTTAAGCGCACCGCCACCGGCAAGAAAGAGCGATCCGCCGAGGCTTAGCACATACACCCGCGGTCCGCTGTCGAAAAGCAAAAGAGGAAGGGCAGCAAGAAAGTCCACCCACCCTCGCCGGCGGAAGAAATAGTCGCCCCCCTCTTTTCGACCAAGCGCAGTGAACCACCTTACCAGGAATTCGATGGTAAAAAGCAGATCAAAGGCAAAGCCTGCGCAGGCAAGATAACCCCTCACCTGGGCAGGCCAGTAGGCTATAAGGGCAATCTCTTCAAAAAAGGTTTGAATAAGTACAAGAAAAATCGCCACGGTCAGAAAGGTATCTAATGCTCCTCGTTTCTCTTCTTTCATTGTTACCATCCGTTTTCAGCGGCGAGCCGGTATAGCTCATCCGTCATCTTCACATCATATCCAAAAAGCCGGTGGTTCCGTCGGGCAATGCCGAACCAACTACGTTCCTGCCCCACCGCCCCACGATCGACCTTGAGCCCGGGATGAAAATCGCATGCCAGCATACTGAAAAGGGCGGAAAGCCGGGCGGTAGCCGGAATATCATTTCTTTCGTCGAAAGAGACATTGCTGTAAACCGCACTCTCAAGAAGCTCAGCAGGTAAAAAAGGAAGCTCTTTTTCCAAGGCCTGTATCACCTTTTGAGCAAATTGAAAGGGAATAAGCCCGGCCACCTCATGTTGTCCCGGAAGCCTTGCAACCTGGAAAAGGAATACGGCAGGCCGTAAAAGGATAGAGGTTCGAATGAGATTCTTCACCTCTTCCTGGCTCATCGCAAGCTTTTGAACCTTTTCAAGCTCAAAGCGGATATAACCCCTTCCGTCGTATATAAGGTCGAGATAGCGATGCGCGAGATGAAGCTGTATGGCACTGTAGGGGCCGGTAAGAGCCTTTCGGGCCAAAGGATGAGCAATCAGCCTCATCATAAAAGAGAAAAGACGAGTTTCCCGATCATCGGAACGCCCCGTGGGCCGGGGAAAAAAGGAGAGAAAATGGAAATTGATGGTTCGGGAAAAAAACTCCTTCAACCCCGAAACCACCGATTCGGAGGTAGAGGCATAAAGTGCCTGCATAAGTAGTTTATAGATCTGATTCCAGGACTGTCCAGGAAAAAAGTCGGGAGAAGAAAGGGTCGGATAGAGCCGCCCGGCATTGATCCGCAGAAAGGAAATAATCTGCTCTTCCTTTTGGAGCGGAGCATAGGCTTTCAAAGAGGGATTGGCCAGCAGATGCCGCACAAACTGACTCGCTTTCTGATCCATGGCTCTTATTGTACACGAAATCTCAGCGCTGCGCTATAATGTGATATATGTCGCATCAGCGAAGAACCCTTCACATCTGCATGCTGTTTTTTTGCGTTGTTCTCCGCGTCTCGGCGGCAGACGAGGTTCCGCTTCCTTCGGAAGAGGTTCCCGCCACCCTCTTTGCATCGATTCCTGAAGAAGATATCGACCTCTATGTCTCAGGAACCTGGCAGGCCGAAGTTTCGGCGGGATTCGCCCTCACATGGAGTACCCTCTCCCCGGTCATGCAAACAACAACGATCTCCGATATCGACAGTGGATTTCGTTTCGACCAGTATCCGGATATCATTATTTCTCTATGGATACGAGACCGCTGGTTTTTCGATCTCTCCTTCAAAGAGGGCAACGACGTCAATTCTATTGTAGCGGGCTATCAGGGGAAAGAGGGAGAGCTTGTGCAGGAGGTACGGGTCGGTAATATCGATATCGGTTCCTTCGAATCAAGCTTTTTCACCCTTCCGGAAGCGGGGATAGATTCCCTCGGTCTCTGGGCTCGGCTGACCCCTGAGCACTCCGAACACAGCTTCGCCCTTCGCTACGACCCCGCCGCATACCAGCGTGTTACCTTCAGAGGGATGAACGAGGTAAAACAGGAGCAGTTCGACCTGGACGATTATTCGACAAACAGGGTCTTCGTTCTTCCCGACGACGATGTTGAGGATGTGGTGCTCTATATCCAGGATGAAGACGGAGCGTTTCAGGAAGCCGGCACCGATGATGCGGTGGTGGATACCGAAAACGGGATTGTCTACCTGAAAGAGGCCCCCACCGGCAGGGTGGCGGTCTACTACAAAAAAGGGGGAAAGGAAGTCGGAGATAGCGGCCTTGGCACCGATGCCCTCTGCGGTATCAATGCCGACGGCCTTTTTGATCCCAAGGCAACGCCGGTCGACTTTTCTTTTAGCGGAACCTATACAGGATTGGGAATAACTCTTTCCGAATTTCGATACGACGAACAGATTGACGGTCATGATGTCCTACTCCTCTACCGCCCCGGCCTCTGGTCCCCCTTTCTCCACCGCGGCATCTACGAACTTTCCACGACCCCACAGGAGAATGAACTCTATGCGGCCCTCATGAGCGGCAGCGACGAGTACGATGGTATGACCCTTGAGGCCGAGCAGCTTAGCTATGGAGAAGAGGACTTCGGTAAGCTGATACGTATCGTGGATGAGGATCGGGAGCTTTCGGATATGCGATCATTGTATCGTCGTTATCCTCTGGCACGGGCTATCATCGAGGCAGGCTACAATAGCGATATCTACGGCCCGAAGCGGGGAATAAGCGGAGATGCAGCCCCCTGGTTGCTTCAAATTGAACACCTTTCGGAGGTTTCTGCCTTTCAACTCGAAGAGGGGGTTCTTGGGGATTCGGTATCGGTGACAAAAAACGGTAAAGAGCAGTCCCGCTTTACCGTAGACTACGACACAGGAGTGCTTACTCCGCTTTTTACCGTAAACGATGACGATCTGATCGTTGTTACCTACCGTACAAGAAGCGGAGGGGATCTTGGAGACCTGATCTTCGCCACCCAAAACAGCTTTACCCTTACCGACAGGCTGAGCCTGGGCCTGGATGCGGGGTTTCGCTGGAACATTGCCGGTCAATCTTACACCACCGAATCCGATCAGGCCCCGGGATTCATTGCCGCCGGTACGAGCCTCTTTTACGATAACAAGGACGAGGAAGATTACGCCCTGAGCTTCAGCGTGGAAGCGGGGCTCTCGTTGAATAATCCAGACACCACCGGATTTTTCCGGCTTCTGGGTATGAACGATGCGGGAGTCGATGTTCCCATCAGTAACAAGCGCCTTTTTCCAGCCGCCGCCGACGATGCAAATAGCAGCCCCAGTTTTCCTGAAAACGATCGCGGGAAACTCTTTTACTACGACTTCTACAGCTACCCCACGGTGGGAAGCGCCGTCCTTAAACGATATGACTGGAGCGTTCCCTCGGACCAGAGATACCCCTACGACGAAGATGAGGGGGAAGACCGGGTTGGACCTTCCATAGCGGCGACGGGCAGCGAGACCGACGGCAACGCCCTGGTCTTTACCTACGAGCTTGACGCCGGAGAGTGGGTCGGCGGCCGCATACCTTTGAGCACCGGCGGGAACGCCCTGGATCTCTCTTCTGCGACCAGAATCGATCTATTGGTCCGTCCCCGCCAGGATATCAGCGACCTAAACATCTATCTCCGAGTCGGAGACCTCATCGAAGATCTTGACGGGGACGGCCTGCTCGATGAGGAATCGGGTTCCCTCTCTTCCGGTTTCTCCTTCGATCCCGACGGTATCGACCGTCCTGTCGGAGGCGACAACGGCAAGACCGACAGCGAGGATCTCAACGGCGACGGTGAGCTAAGCTGGACAAGCGGAGAGGATGACGATCTGGTGTGGAAATCACAGGCCCTTGATGTCGATGGAACCAGCAACAGCTGGCAGCGGATCAGCATCGACCTCTCGGCGGCAGAGCGGGCCAAGCTTCAATCGGTTACCGCTATGGACATCATGATCGTCAATGAAGGATCAGTGGATGATACGACAGGCACCATCCTGGTTGCCGACCCCATCTTTGTCGGCACCAGCTTCTCCGTGAACCCGGATGATTCCACAAGCCAGACGGTGACGGCAAGCGAGGCCCTTGAAACACGGGCCGGGGCAAGTTCGGCATCTACAAGCCTTGCCGAGGCCTTCCCCGATGAGACCGATATTTTCACAGACGGAGAGACCCAGCGCTGCGCCCTTTTTACCTGGGATGCCGGCACTGCCGGCGGCACATGGAGCGCATCCACCCTCACCCCCACTGCCGATCTTGGAAACTACCAGGCACTGCAATTTTTTCTCAGAACCCCCGATCCTGCCCCTGATAACATAACGGTCTCTCTAAGCTCCACCGAAGGGAAAGGCGTTACCGCAACCTTTGTTCCAATCGAAAGCGATGCATGGCAGCTTATCACCATCAATCTCGACAAAAAAAGGATAAAAAGCAGCGAAGGAACCATATCAGATCAAGAGGTTTCCGTTAACAATCGGGACGCCGCCGTATCCTATTTCAAGATGGAGGTCGAGACTTCTTCCGAAGACACTTCCGGAGAGCTTTGGCTCGATGAGCTGCATCTGACAGATGCCCTCATGTCCCTGGAATCCACGGTTAAGAGCTCCGTTGCCTACCACAAGCAGGGGACCTATTTTTCTTTAAAAGGGAAACCGGTATTATCCGAGTTTGATTTCGCCTCCGAATCAACCTGGAACGGTGATTACGGGACCGCCGCAGGTAGTGATTCCACCCACTCCTTTTATTCATCATCTGCACTCAGCAGCGCTCTTTTTAACGGAAATGTCTATGGTGATTTCGCCTTCTCGGCCGAAGCCTACGAGTTTCTTCCCTCCTTTACCGCAGGCTACGCCATGCCCGTTGCATCGGGAAGGATCAAGGCAGCCGAAGAGTATGCCGAAGACCACGCCGCAGAGGGGATCACCTTCAGCCATTCGGCCGAAATTACCTTTGCTCCCTGGATTGCCAACCCGGAACGCATACTTTCTCTGGAGAGCAGTTTTTCAAAACCAAAGACAAAGGTCAAACAACAGTGGGCCATAGGCATGGGAGCCGGCAGAAATGAGACTCATAATGCCTTTTCCCTTTCACTCTCAAACGCACTTACAGGGAGCGACGAAGAGGAACATGAAACCTTTTCAGAGCGGATGTCGGAAAGTACCGAAGGCCTGTTGCTTCCCCAAATGGACCAGGTTACACGCCGAAACTCGAAATTGGATCTTATGCAGATGTTCCCCCTTCCCCTTGGTTTTCTCACGGTGGAGGCAGACGGAAGCACCACCGCGCGCAGTTCCTCATCCAAGCGGCTTGATGCCGACCATCTGTTGAGTACAACCTGGGATCTGCCTATGGAGAAAAAAAGAAACCTGCGATTTCGTCTCTACCATGAATTGGAGGCAAAAGTAAGCATAGAGGATATAACATCCACTCCGTCCACACCGCTACATTCGCTGATTCTCGATGCAAAGGGCTTCTCCACCGGTATCGGTTCCATCTATGCCCTGCTCTCCTCAGACCCCTTATCGGTGTTTGGAACGGGGCCTTTTACGGGAGAGGAAGAAAAGCTTTTAACCGCATCCTATACCCCGGCAGCCTCATGTTCCTTTAGCCGCAATCCGGGGAGCGCCCTCAGCGACCTCATTGTCCCGGCAACATTCGACATCACCCGCTCCACCACCTATGAAAAAAGCTATGATGAGATTGGCAGAAGCGGAGTAACATCGATTTCGTGGACAAGCTCTGCGATTAATCTCTTCGGCCGTTTAGGCAGCTACCCTCTTGCCGATTGGTACAGGACCGATGCATTTGCTTCCTCCGCCAGGTTCGACATTGAGGATAGCGGGGCCCTCGACGCTCTTCATGTCGCATCATTTCTTCTTCAGATCAATGAGAAGTATTCGCTTAAGGGCGAAAACGACTTTAGCGCAAGCTTCGACGACGGAGCCACTCTGGATACCCTGAAAAATGAAACAACGTTGACGCTGATCAGTAGAAAGGGAGAACCGAGGCGCTTGCCGATTCCCCATTACCTCAGAGGGGACAGCCCGGTACGCCTCATCCATGAGCTTTCCTTTGGCAACGATCTTCTCTTCGATAATGAAGAGAATGAACAAGATCTTACCCTTTCACTTTCTCATGAAACGACCCTCGATCTCTCCTCCCGGGGAGAGATCAATGCACATCTTACCGGGCTTTTCATGCGTGAGGCCTATGCATCCGGAAGTGATTCCGTCACATACTATACCATAGGTTTCGAAGCAGGCCTCGGCTTCACTCTCTCCTTTTAATAGATCATAGATTACAGACACGCTGTTGTTTTATGGGTATGAGGGATATACTATAAAAGGTAAAGGATGTAAAAAATATTAAGTTTGTAAAAGGAGGGGCGTATGCGCAAACCACTTCCCTATGTAATTATAGGCTTTGCACTCTTAGCCGTTTTTCCTCTTGCCGCGCAGAGCGATGAAAACCAAGATATAATACAAGAAGGGGAACATCCGGCGTTTCATTTCCAGACCACCATAGCGTTGGGGGCTAAAACCTTTAACGAAGAGGACGGCGAAGTTACCTACAGTATGATCAGTTTTACTCCAGACCTCTCCTTCGGTAAAGTAGGCATCGGTTTGGACCTCACTCTGCATTATCAGAGTGCCGACGGCTTTGAGGTACGGGAAGAAGATTGGGTTCCAAAAGATGGAAAGAGCTTCCTCGATCTGTACCTCCCCATCTTTCGTTATGTCCGCTACGGAGAGAAAGGTGATGATCTATATGCGAAAATCGGAACCATCGAAGACGGAACCCTTGGCAACGGCTTTATCATGCGCAACTACTCCAACGCCCTCTTCCTTCCCGAGCAGAGGATCGTAGGTATTGCCCTCGATCTTGACGGGCGGCTCTTCAATTTTCCCTACATCGGTCTGGAAACCTTTACCGGTAACCTTGCCCGTTTCGATGTTTTCGGTACCCGCCTCTATGCACGGCCCCTTGCAGCCACGGAACTGCCGCTTCTCAATAACCTGCAGATCGGAGTGAGCTATGCCGCAGATTTCGATCCCGAAGCAAACTATGACTTTACCGTCTATACCGACAGTGGTACGGTTTCCATGTTCGATGTCGATTTTCAGCAGCCGCTGCTTACCGGGGACCTCGCAACCCTTGTCTTATTCGGTGATGTGGCCCTCCAGACGGGCGACGACGATCCTCATAGTGGTGCAATGACGGGTTTCGGAGGCAAGCTTTGGGGCTTTCTCCAATATGGTTTCAGCCTGCTTTTCCTCGGTGACAACTTCGTGCCCTTCTATTTCGACGCCACCTATGATCTCTACCGCGAAGCAAAATACGCGATCTACTCGGGAGAGTTGGAGAGCGACGGCTACAATGGCTGGATGACCGTCGTCGGTTTCTCTTTTCTTGGCGATATGCTGGCATTTTCAACCACCGTCGACGGTTCATTTGCCCCCGACAACAGCACCGAAGATACTAAACTCCTTACCTATCCCCATCTCCGCGGGACGCTAAGTGTGGGAGAGGGATTACTACCCGGCTTCTTTTTCGACGCCTTTTACGACAAGCGGTATATCAACAGTTTTGATGATTTTGGCGATCCGGAAAACGCCACTATAGGTGCCGAGGTCAACTATAAAACGGGACCGGCGGTTATTACCCTCGGTTACAATCTACGATACGTACCTGAAGACGGATCCTGGGAGACCAGCAGCAGTCTGACGAGTTCCATCAGTTTTTAGGTAAGGAGGTAACTATGCGAAAAGCTGTCGCGATCCGGATCATACCGGTAATCCTACTTTTACTATTTCTTTCATCCACGGCTTTCGGTCAGTATGGAGAGCCTAAAGCAATTATTGCGTATGCTGCCGACGAATTCGAACTCGAAGTCGTCGATGCCGGCGGAAATATCCTTACCAATGTCACTATCGGTACTCAGCTTTCAGAGGGAGACACCATACGGACCAATGGAACGGTGGCGGAGCTTTCTCTTGATCCCAACGGATCCATTATCAAGCTTGCCCCCAATACGGTATTTACTATTAACCAGTTCCAACGTTCGGATGATACCGTAAACGATTTTCATATGGTGGCAGGAAAGCTGAGAACAATTGCTGCCCGGGGTTCTCTTACCAATCGATACAGACTCAGCACACCCTCCGCCGTCTGCGGTGTCAGGGGGACCGACTTTGGGCTAATCTCGATTCCGGGATCCGAAGAAAGGGCCTTCGTCGTCGACGGATTGATCGATTATACCAACAATATGGGGCAAACCATCAGCCTCGCTTCAGGAGAGATTGCGGACGCCCTTGCCGCCACCTTCGAAGCGATTCAAGCCTCTCAGCAACAGATGCAGGATTTGCTCAGCGATATGGTTTTCGAACAGCTCGATCCGAACCTCGTTCCGGGCCATACTCCCCAGGTCCAAGAACAGCCCCCGGCAGAAGAGGCACCTGCCGAAGAGCCTCAGGCAGAGACCCCTCCCCCCGAAGAGAATAAGCAGCAGCCCCCGGCAGAAGAAACGATAACAACGGCGAAAACAGCACCTGTGCTGCCTGAAACAGCCTCTGCCGCTGGATCGGGCAAGGCGAAAGGAGATGGGGCCCTTGGAAAATTGGGAAACATCCTCGGACTTCAGATCGGGACCGTAACCATCGATGGCCTGACCTATTCGAAGGCCGTGCTGCAGCCTGTCTTCGAGATTGGAAAGCTGAAAGCGGCCCTCTACCTTCCCATCATCTACACCAACGATCTCTTTGATTCCGATGACTGGTATCGCCCCAGGGGAAATAACGAATGGTCCTTCGGTGCCGACCATGATTGGGAGGGCGATCCCCTCGATGCCGCAGGTGATCTTTTTTCCGACATCTTCCTGAAAATCCGTTATGTCGAATACGGAGATAACAGGAATCCCTTTTACCTGAGACTTGGCAATCTACGAACCATGACCATCGGACACGGCATACTTATGAAGGATTATGCCAACGATTTCGACTTTCCTGCCATTCGGCGAATTGGTTTCAATACAGGTATTCAAGGGAATAAGATCGGTCTGGAAGCGGTCGTCAACGATCTTAGCAAACCGGAAATCTTCGGAGGCAGAATGGTATTGCGTCCTTTTGGAATGGCCTTTCCCCTCGGCTTCGGTTTTTCAGGGATTATCGATATCGATCCCGACAGCATGACAGATCCCCTCACGGCCCCGACGGATATGCCGAGCGATATCATGCTCTCTGCCGCAGCTGTCGATATGGAATTACCGGTTATCCAAAAGAGTGCTTTGTCCATTATTCTTTACGGCGATATGGCGGCGATGGTACCTATCATCGACGGAAATTTCGAATTTGATGCCGTATGGGATGATGGTGCCTCTTCGATTAGCGGCCTCCGGAATTACGGAGTGGACAGCGGTCTCTTCGGTAACATTATCTTTCTCGATTACCGTCTCTCCTATCGTTATTACGATGGAGTATTCCATCCGACACTTTTCGGGCCGAATTACGAAAGGCTTCGTGGTATCTATGCCGTCGAGGCATACAACTACCTCCAGGATCCATCCTCTTCCGACTATGACAGAAGCGTCATGGGAATATACGGAGAAGCCGGAGCAACCCTTTTTCAGGCGTTTAGGATAGAAGCAAGCTATTTCGGACCATGGAGCCCCGACGGAGGGGAAGTTGAAGAAGATGAAATGAGCCTGACTTTGAGCATACTACCGGAGGTGATTCCCGTTCTCGGGATCTACGGCTCTGTTACCTATTCGAGAACGAAATTCTTCCCGCTTCTGGCAGGAAGTAGTGATGAGGATCTTTCACTCTTCGATGCATACGCAGCCTTCAGCGGGGGAATCGTCTATCCCGCTGCCCCGACCCTTGATATCGCGCTTTCAGTGGGGACCGCAATGAAGTATGACGGTCAGGATCCTGTCTATAATGACGACGGGACTCCCGATATGGCTCCAAGTTTTACCCTTGAAACACGCATACACTTTTAGTATGTTCTGACTATGGAGAGAAAACAACAGGACCGATCCCGAAGCATTCATCTGCTTCGGGACCAGGTCGCCCGAAAAATAGCGGCCGGCGAGGTTATCGACCGGCCTTTTTCTTTGCTTCGTGAGCTAATGGACAATGCCGTGGATGCCGGAGCAGATACCATTGACGTCCACCTTACAGGCGGAGGCACCCGAAGTGTTCGAGTAGTCGACAATGGTTGCGGAATGGAACGGGAAGACCTGGAACTCTGCTTTCTTCCCCATGCCACCAGCAAAATTTCCGAGGTCGAAGATCTCGATAGGATAACGAGCCTGGGCTTCAGGGGTGAAGCACTTTCTTCCATAGCCGCCTGCAGTAGGTTGAGGATTACCAGTGCCGTCGCCGAAGGAGATGCCTTCACCATAGAGGTGGACAACGGAAAGCTGCTTTCTCTCCAGCCGTCGAAGGGTAGAAAAGGAACTATTGTCGAGGCATCAGATCTCTTCTATTCCATACCTGCCCGAAAGCGTTTTCTCAAGAGTGATCAGGCTGAATTGTCGGCATGCCGTAAGCTCTTTGCGGAAAAGGCCCTCGCTTTTCCCGAAATCAGCTTCCGTCTTTTTTCCGAAGGGGAGCTGAAACTCTTTCTTCCGGCCTCGTCCCTCATTGATCGAGTCACGGCCTCCTATCCCAGTCAGGTACATTCCTCGATGATCCATACAATCCAGGGAGCCGGAGAAGGCTTTCGCTTCGCAGCCCTTGGTTCAGGGCTCTCGCTTTATCGAAAAGACAGGCGTTACATCCATATCTATGTCAACAAGCGAAAAATCGATGAATTTTCCCTGGTCCAGGCCGTTAGTTACGGATACGGCGAATACCTACCGGGGGGAACCTTTCCTGTCTGTTTCCTTTTTCTCGAGGTTGATCCCGAACGGGTGGATTTCAACATTCATCCGGCAAAAAAAGAAGTACGCTTTCGAGGCCTCAAAGAGATCCATCATCAGGTCTCCTCGGGAATTCGCGACTTCCTTCGCAGCAAGTGGCCGACGCCCCTGCCCTATGAGATACCGGCCGCAAACGATAGTCCTGACCTTTCCGAAGGGGAGAAAAATGATTTCGGCTCCCCAAGTTTTTCAAAACCATTCTACGACAAGGCCTCCTTTTCAAGGTCCACTATAAGCCCTCGGACGAAAGGTTCTTTTTCTTTTTCATCATCACCGCCTTCGCCCCCGGCAAAAAGCAATACCGAACAAAATCGCCAGTTCTACGATCGCTTCGAACAGACCCGAAGCCGGCAGGAACAGCAAGCCGCAGAGGAATCGCAGGCCTACGACTTTCGCTACCTCGGACAGGTTTTCGGCCTCTTCCTTGCCGCGGAAAAGGAGGGAACTTTCTACCTCATCGACCAGCATGCGGCCCATGAGAGGATTCTCTACGAACGGTTTGTAGCGGGTGCATCGCATAAACAGCAACTTCTTATACCAAAACGGCTGCAACTCGACGATGAAGGCAAAACCCTGCTTCAAGGTCAAATCGATTACTATCGCGGGCTGGGAATCGTTATCGAGGGAGAAAAGGAGGGAGATAATCTGCTTTTGACAGCCCTTCCGGAAAGCTGCGTTCATCTTGAGAAGGAGATCACAACCTTCATCGAAAGCCAGGAAACGGGAAGCGACGGCTTTTCCGAACGGATCTTCGCCAATCTCGCCTGCAAAGCCGCTATAAAAGAGGGGGAATTTCTTCCCCCGGAAACGGCCAAAAAGATCATTGCCGGGACCTTCGCCCTAAAACAGCACCGCTGTCCCCACGGAAGGCCCCTCTATTTCTCTGTTACCGAAAAGGAACTCTACAAGGCCGTGGGAAGAACCTTTTAGCCTACGCCTTGCGTTCTGCCGAGGTGGGAAAGGGCGGCCTTGAACGTGGGGCCGCCCCGCGTTTTCCATACTAGCGAATCAGCTCCTCGATCTCCTGCTTCTTTGGATAATCGGGCTGTTTTTCCAAAAGCTTGTTAAGGATGTTCTTCGCCGAATCGCTCTGGCCTTTTGCAAAAAGAAGCTTCCCAAGCTGATAATAGGCATCCCAATAGCTCGGATCGACCTTTATAAGCTCCTGGAGGCTTCCGATGGCATCATCCTGGTCCCCGGTTTCGATGTATGCAAGGGAAAGATTATAGCGCATGAGGGTAGCATTCGGTTTCTTTTCGATTGCCGCCTTATAGTGTTTGATGCTGTCCTGGTAGAGCTCCTTGTGAAGGTAGACATTTCCCAGATTGTTGTTCACCTCGAGAGACTTCGGGTCGATCGCATAGGCGGCAAGTAGCTGATCAAGGGCCTCATCGTATTTTCCCTGATCATCGTAGAGTTTACCGAGGTTGATTTTCGGAGGAAGGTAGCCGCGGTCCTTGGCAATGGAGGCCTGATAGGCGCTCACCGCCCCGTCGCTGTTGCCGACCGCCTCACTCGTAAGGCCGAGGGTGTAGAGGTAAACGGCCGAAGAGGAATCAAGCTGAACCGCCTTTGCCGCATTCTCAAAGGCATCATTATTTTTGCCAAGCTGCAACTGGACCAGTGCGATATTATAACGTGCAACGGGGTCTTCAGAGTCGGCGGCAATGGCGCGCTTATATGCAGCCTCCGCCTCCTGATATTTACCGAGGGCGGTTAATGCTACGGCATAGGAGCCCTGGTAGATATTTCTGTCGGGCTGAAGAGCGGCAGCCTTCTGATAGTTTTCCGAGGCTTGTTTCATATCGCCTTTCTGCTTATACAATTCACCGAGCTGATAAAATGCAACATCACTCTCTTTATTGATCTGTGCAGCCTTGCCGAAGGCATTGATTGCCGCGTTGACATTGCCAAGCCGACGCTGGGTTACGCCGAGATTGAGATACGCCTTTTCATGCTGGGGATCGATATGGATGGCGGCCTCAAAGGATTGCCGTGCATCGTCATATTTTCCGGCACGATACTGCGCCTTTCCCAGTTCAAAGAGCAGATCGGCATTTTCAGGATTAAGCCGTGCAGCTTGTTTGTAGGAATCGATGGCATTGTTCCATTGCCGCTGCTTGCTGTACACCTTTCCGAGGGTGTTATATGGTACCCACAAATTGGGATCGCTTTGAATAGCGCGATTTGCGTAATCAACGGCCTTTTTAATATTCGAATCACTATTTTCGTCTTCCCGGAAAAAGGTTTCACCCGTATTTGCCAGAGCAGGAGCCGAAGAGGGATCGATATCGAGGGCCTCAGAGAAGAAGCCGCGAGCACCGATATAGTCTTTTTGATCCATGGCTTCTTCACCCTGACGCACCAGATTCTTGAGTTTCTCAGCCTTTTCCCGTTCCGCCTTATCAAGGGCCGCAAGACGATCGGTTTCCTGACGCTGTCGCTCTTCCGCTGCCTTGCGCTGATCTTCCAGCTTGCGAAGCTCCTCCTGGCGTTTGGCCTCAAGTTGCCTATCCCGTTCCTGTTCGGCGGCGCTGGTTTCGCTACTTTTCAGGCTTTGACCAAGATCGGAAAGGGTGTCTTTCAGTGCATCCTGACTCTGTCGCTGCGCCTCAGCCGCCCTTTGCTCGGCCTGCCTCCGCTCCGCGATGATTTGATCACGCAGATCCTTGGCATCCTGGTCGTCGCCATTCTCAATCAAAAGGCCGTCCAGCAAATCGAGGGCGCGTTGATACTCCCCCTCTTTGAAATAATCTTGGGCCAGACGCAGGGTGTTTTCCCTCCGCTTGGCAACATCACTGACAACGGCCGAACCGCTGCCTTCGCCGCTGTCGGCCGTTCCCGTTGTCTGACGTCCCCTGCCTATCAGCAGTGCCCCTCCGCCGAGAAGAAGAAGGAGCGCCAAGGCCCCTCCGATGATTACTCCTTTACGCTTATCCATAGCCGCTCCATATTCGTCTTAATCAATAATATCAAAGGATCCTTCATAATCCTCGGTTTTTTCGGTCCCTGCCGAAAGATTGGTAGTGTCGCTCCCTGCATTTTCCAAAGAACCGAGGACCTGATCCAAGAGGGCCTGCTGCCGCGCAGCCTCCTCCTTCTGCCTTCGCTGCTCTTCGAGTTTCTTACGCTCCTCTTCCTGTACCGCCCCGCTAAGCAGAGAAATCATCTTGTCGATGGCTCCCTTCTGGGGATCGTTCGGCTTGAGGACAAGGTACGTCTGATAATCGCTTACCGCTTCCCGATACGATCCCTTCTTTACCCGAAGATTTCCGCGGTTGAGATACGAGGGGGCAAAAGAGCCATTTGCCATGACACTCTTTCCATAATACTCAAGTGCCTTATCCGTTTGTCCGAGACGCAAATAGTTGTTTGCCATATTGAAATAGAAGGCATCCTTCGAAGCCGAAGAGGAGGCCAGTCCCCTTTCATATGCAGAGATTGCATTTTCGTACTGCTCAAGCTGCTCATAGGCGATTCCGAGATATTGATAGGTCTTTGCGTTGGCAGGGTCCTCTTTTACGGCATTTTCGAGAACCAAGACGGCACGGGCCGGCTCATTATTCACAAAGAGTTTTTCTCCCTGTTCGAAGAGAGTCTCGGCGCCAATCGGGAAAGCAACAGAGAAAAAGGTTGTCCAGAGGAAAACAAGAGGAAGAAGCCTCATCTGGACATGTCGTTTCATTCTCCGTATTATTGTATCATGTTTAGTTCGTTTGACATGAATCATCTTTCTCACTTAACCTTATCTGAGGAGACGATATAAAATGCCATTAGTCATCGCCCTCATTATCATACTCGGCATAGGAATCGGCCTGTTTACCTTTTTTCTTGTTCGGTCAATTATAGCACCGAAACAGGTTGCTTCCCTTGAAAACGCACTCAAGCAGGGAAAGCCGAATACCGTTGTCAGGATAGCAAAACAGATCATCGCAAAAAATCCTCGCAATGCCGAGGCCCATTACTATCTTGGCCTTGCCTATTTGGCCCAAGAAAAACCGGAACTGGCCCTTATGGAACTGAAAACCGTCAATCAAATCGGGACCTTCGGTCCGGGGCTCTCCGAAGTGGCCTTTCGGAAAAGAATAGCCGATCTTTTTGAACGATTCAACCAGGAAGAAGAAGCCCTTAAAGAATACCTTCTGCTTATCAAACTGGAACCACAGAGCGCCAATCACTATTATAAGGCAGGTACACTCTTTGAATCTCGGCAAAGAAGTGAAAAAGCGCTCAACTATTACAGGAAAGCAATCGAACTCGATCCACGTCACTCCGACGCCCATTACAGCCTGGGCTATGCCCTGTTTAGAGGTAAAAAGGTTGTTGAGGCGAAGATCGAGTTGGAAGAAGCTCTCAAACATAACCCGAATAACTACAAGGCCCACTTCTACCTCGGAAAGCTGTTGAAAGAGAACCACGACTACGTTGCGGCGCTTTTGAATTTTGAGAAAGCACAACGGGATCCGGAGCTCAAGATACGGGCTCTTGTGGAACGGGGAAGCTGTTACATGCACATGAACAGCTTCGACAAAGCGGTGACGGAACTGGAACGGGCCATCAAGCTTTCCAATAACGATAGTTCGCAGGAGGTGCTGTACGCCCGGTATTTTCTGGCACTTTGCTACGAAAAAAGCCGAGATTTTGAAAAGGCAATAGAACAGTGGGAAGGAATTTACAAAAAGAAACCTTCTTTCCGCGACGTCGCCGAAAAACTGAGCCAGTACCAGGAGCTGCGGACAGACGATCATATTAAGGATTATCTAACAGCAGGACCTGTCGAATTTCTTGAAATTTGCAAGGGCATAGCCCTTTCCATGGAGCTCAATATCCGGGATGTGACCGACATCAAAAACGGCTGCCAAATCATTGCCGTGGAAAGCGATTCACGGTGGAGAAACGCAAAAAAGATGCCGAAACTCCTCTGGTTCCTCAGGGTTCCTGAGATGATAACCGAGTCGACGGTTAGATCGATCCTCGACGAAATGAAAAAGATGTCGGTTACCAGAGGTGTTATTTTTACCAGTTCGAATTTCTCCAGGCGGGCGGCCGAATTCAGTGAAAGCAGGCCCGTCGAGCTTATCGATAAGGATGCACTTCAAAACATACTCCGCAAGGTAAAATTGAATTGAGAAGTCTATGCGTAAACACAAGTCTCAGCCCCCCAGAACGGTAAAGGTTCTCTGCGTCTCCGATCATATCGATCCGCTCATCTATTCCAATGGGATCAAAGAACGCTTCAAATCCATTGGTCTGGTTCTTGGTGCCGGAGATTTGGAACTCCCTTACTACGGATATATTGTTTCCAGTCTCAATAAGCCTCTCGGTTTTGTTTTTGGTAACCATAATCTAAAGAGAATCAGTTTCTACCGCAAAGAGTATAAATCCTTTCAAACCGATGTAAGTAACTCTTCCTTTCTCGAACGCAGCTTCGGGAGTACCTATCTTGGGGATAGAACAGTAAAGATGTCGGGGCTTTTACTTGCAGGGCTCGGCGGAAGTATGCGCTATAATAAGGGTATGAATCAGTTTTCCGAATTTCAGATGGCTATGAAGATATTGAAACTTCTTCCCGGCCTTTTGGTCAATCGGATTTTTCGAGGCAGATGGCTCGACATCCTGCTGACCCATGCACCCCCTGCAGGAATCCACGACAGGGAGGACCAATGTCACCGGGGCTTCAAGGTATTTCTCCTCTTCATGAAGCTCTTTAAGCCGGCATACTTGGTTCACGGACATGTGCATTTGTATGATCTCAACGCAACAAGGAAGTCTACATACCGTAAAACAACGGTTGTAAACGCCTATGAACATATTGTAATCGAGGTAGAGGTTCCCAGATGAGTGAAGACTCAGCTCTTGTGCAAAGCCAAGCACGAGAAGATTTTAATAAAGCAAGAACGAAAGCCGCCTTCTCAAGAATTCTGAACGCGCTTTCACCGGAAAAACAACGTCTGCTTTCTCTGGAAGATGTAAAGAATCTTCTGAAGCCAAAATCGCAAACCTACAAGGGCATGCAGGCGGTTGATATCGATTTGATAGTGGGAAGTGAAGGACGATATAAGGATTTTACTTCCGCCTTCCTACCCAAACGTGATTTCATTCGGGGAAGATGGGAAAGTGTCGACCGTGCTCATCTTATGGATGTTACCCTGCCGCCCATAAAACTTTACGAGATCGGCGGCGTCTATTTTGTACGAGACGGCAACCATCGTGTCTCGGTGGCAAAAAGCCAAGGGGTTAGGGCCATCGATGCCGAAGTAATCGAGCTGGATACGGAGTTGAAGCTCGAACCGGGAATGACGCAAAACGATCTGAAATGGCTGGTCATCAACTATGAAAAGGAGAGGGTCTTCGAGGAAACAGGCCTCGGAGCGGTCATCGACAAACGCGAGATCCATTTTACCGAGACCGGCCGCTGGATAGAACTACTCCGTCATATCCAGGGCCACAAATATTATATTAATCAGGATAAGGAAGATGAAATTCCTTTTCTCGAAGCGGCGAAGTCGTGGTACGAAAATGTCTATCTTCCCATTGTCGATGTAATCTTTCGGGAAAACATTCTTGCCCGCTTTCCCGGACGAAGTTTCGGAGACCTCTATATGTGGATCATTAAACACTGGGATGGTTTAAAGCACAAATATGGGAACGACTTCTCTTTGAACAAGGCCGCCATCGACTATGCAAATCGGTATGGGAAAAGCAGAAGAGAGCGTTTTACCGATAAGCTCCGAAAGATAGGCAAACTACTGCGCTCCCTCTTCCTGCGATAGATCACAGGGACCGAAAAGGACGGCGATCCCGCTGCTTCTATCATAGGCGTATGCTCGCCACCGGGGGGCATCTTTTCCCTTGCCGCGCGCCAAGAGCTTTTTCGGAAGGTGAAGTATACCGTCATCGCCGACAGCGGCCTTTTCCGAAAGAACAGAATCCCCCATTTCGTTATAAAGCCGGAATTCGGTAGCAAGCCAATTGGTCGGTTCTCCCGGCAAAACAAGAGCAAGGGCATCGGTTTCAGAACGAAATGGGAGAAAGGCATCGTCAAAGGAAATCGAATCATCGATCGTAAAACGCACCGAACTCTCCCTTCCCCCCTTGTCGATGAGCGTAACCTCATATGAGGCCCTGGGGAAGCTATCCTCATTCGGCATTTCGAAACGTGGATAACCGTACCACGCTTCTCCGTTTCGATCAATGATGATAAGCTCATCCTCTTCGACCGTCCAGGAAAGTTCACGTTCCGTACAATCAAGGCGAAGGGAGCCCACATCTTCAATACCGTCTCTGTCGTCGGCAAGAACAAAAAGCCGAAGCCCCTCGGTATACGCCCCACCGTCTGGGACTGAGATTTCAAGACGCCAGAACAGAGAGGCTATTTCCGGACTGTAGGCACTACAGGATGAAAATGACAGAATAATACAAAGAAAAAATAAAGCCGAGACGAGCTCAGATGCTTTCGACATAAGACATTTTGGTAACAACCGGATTTGCATAGGTTTCAAGAAGTATTTCACGGACCTCATCAGGCAGGTGCTTAAACCGCTTCATCAACTGTTCACGATCATGATCATCGTAACGGTCACTGAAAAGTGTACTTCCCTTCACCATGTCATAGGCAAGATAGTTGGTTGCCCAAAGACGGTACGAAGACTGAATCTTTCGGTCAATTTCTTCAGTCAGTTCACGGTCGTTCTTGAAAGTTCCCTCTATCGGCTTGGAAAAAGCGTAATGGACACGCCCCTTGAACCCCTTCATTCCGGCCATCATTGAAACCAGATCCTCGTATTTCCCCTTTTTGTGCTCTCCGCGTACCTTCTTGTGGTACAACTCCCATGCCTTCATACGATCACAGGGGTCATATTCATAGCTGATGGCAACCGGTACAATACGACAGGAACGGGTGAACTCCTCAAAAGGAATCTTTCGTGCACGATCGACCAGCTGGAGCATTTTGACAACCGCGGCGTTGGTATGATCCTTTCCGTCCTTGGACCGGCCGGGTCCCTGTGCGATCCATATCGATTCATCCGTATCTTGAAGCACATGGCGAATATAGGCCGACAATTGCAAACTTGCTACAAGCTGTTCCCGTATCGGAAGATTCCGCTTTACGATAAAAGAACGATTTATCCTTATGACATCGGCGACCGTCTGGTTGATCATCAAATTGTCTCCGAAGGCAATTTGCGTCAAAGGCATACCATATCGTGTCAGGACATAGTTTAGCAAAGCCGGATCGAGAACAATATCCCTGTGGTTGGTTATAAAAAGATAGGAGAGCTTTTTGTCGAGGAACTCCCCCCCCGAATAGCTGATTCCGCTGATCGACTTCTTTACCACAAACTTTGTGAGAAAGGTATCGACACTCACCTTACGCTGAAAATCAAAAACACTCTTTACTGAACGGAATTTTCTCCGCATGTAAGAACGGAGGGCAAAATCGACAAGAGGTTTGGCAAATTTCGGTAGATTTGGTAAAAAGGCGGTTCGGATTCCCGATACCAACCATTCGCTTTTTCCCAAACGGGAGAGGACCTCTTCTACTTCATCATCCCGATAGGGACGAATATCTTCAAAATCAATAGTATCCAACAGCTTCTCAAGATCCATAGTGAGTAGAGTACCCCTTTATTGTCGGAAAGTAAAGCCGGAATCGATTTTGAGGGCATCACGCTGTCTTTGAAAAATGAACTTGAGCCCTTCGTCGGCAGCAGCGATAAGCGAAGCAAGTTGTTCGGAGGAAAAGGTTCCCTGCTCTCCCGTACCCTGGAGTTCCACAAAGGCCTCTTCCAGTTTCACAATGTTCATATCAACCTCGGCCCGACTATCGTGCGCATAGTCGAGGTCACAGATGACCTCTCCGTCCACGATACCGACACTCACGGCGGCGAGTTGTCCTTTGAGATAATAGTCGGCACTGCCCTGCCCTTCCCGTTCGGCAAGAGCACTAAGCGCCTCATAGAGCGCTACCCATCCCCCGGAAACCGATGCAGTCCTCGTGCCACCATCGGCCTGAATGACGTCGCAGTCGACGGTCAGGGTCCGTTCACCAAGTTTTTCCATATCAACGGATGCACGGAGGCTCCGTCCGATGAGACGCTGAATCTCGGTACTCCTGCCGTCCCGTTTGCCGATCTCCCGTTTCTTTCTTCCGCCCCCGGTACTGCCAGGCAACATACCATACTCGGCGGTAAGCCAGCCGCAGCCCTTTCCCTCTAAAAAGGGAGGAACACGATCTTCAAGGGAGACGGTACAGATGACCTTCGTATCACCGTAGGAAGCGAGGCAAGAACCGGCTGGGTGAATCAGGTAGGAAGTTAGGAATTGAACATCCCGCATCAGTTTTCACCTCCTGCATACTTATCCATGATTTCCGGAAATTCGTAATAGATGATACCGTCGTCACGGACCTCCATTCTTACATGTTGATTATCGACCATTGCCTGGAGTATCCTCTCGGCCTCCTGCACATCTATCCCTGTTTCAATAACCACATCGGAGACGGTGAGCCTTCCCTTTTGCCGGTCCGCAAGCCGGTAAAGGGATGCCCGTAAATTACGATCGATCGCACGGGAATCATCATTGCTAAACGGGTCTTCATCATAAAATTCAGGGAATCTTCCGCGACGGGATCTGTCTATAGTATGACTACGAGTAACCGATCTTATCACAAAATAGACGATAAGAAAGGGAAGCAAATACTCGAAAGGTCCGAAAAAGAAGAACATGCTCAGCCACTCCTTTTTATAAGGATAATAGAAAAAGCGAGGAAAGCGAACTATTTCCACTCCCTATCTTCATTAAAATGAGAGAATAGCTGCTCGCCATCCGCCTGCTGCCCAGGATTTCCGTAACCGGGCAGCAGATCCCCCTTGAATGTAAACTCATCGGATGAAGAAAGCGTAGTTCGGAACTCCTCCCCACTCCATAGAACGATAAGCCCCTCTTCACCGCCTGCGGCAACATGAAATTTCTCTCCCCTGCCGTCAACGATGGCACCAGAAAGGGGCAAAACAGCCCTGGTTACCAGCAAGGGAACTCTTCCTTCTGCAAAGTGTTCCAGAGGCACCGGCGAAGACGATGAAAAGAGCCTGAACGCCTCGGCATCAAGCTCGGGCCACGATTGTACAAGGCGAACACCCAAACGCGCAAGTACCAGGGCACTAAGCGTATTGGAGGCGGGAAGAGGCCATGAGCTGGTAAGAATGAGATCACAAGTATCAATTTCTGCAAGTTCCGCGGCCTGTCGCAAGAGAGGAACATGAAAGAGAGAGGTGACCCGAAAGAAACGCACCTCCCGTTCCATGGCCTCTCGTATGCTCGCCGTGAAGGCGGCAACGTGACCTTCGGGTACGAAAAAAGGAAGGAAGGCCTCATCCTCTTTCTTTGCCTCGCGAAGAGGGACCAGCCGTCTTCCGCTCTTCGGTGACCCGACACACTCCCTCGACGTATAGGAAGAGATTGCTTTCCCTCGAAAAGTACAAAGTCTTTCGCAGGCCCGGTCCCCGGGATCATCCGGCGTCTTTCCCGGCTCGGACTCCAATGCGTCGATCATGAATGACCAGAACGCTCTTCGCAGCTGTTTCAACTCCCCGGGAGGAAGAAAGAATGCCCCTCTTATATCGGCCTCAAGGTTCCCTAAACGGTAGCGTTCATCCCGAGTTGCACGAAATAGATCACGCAGGATCTCTTCATCGATGGGGCGATTTTTTGCAGGTTTGAAATCCGTCTCGTATCGCCACTG
Source organism: Sediminispirochaeta bajacaliforniensis DSM 16054 (assembly GCF_000378205.1). Lineage (NCBI taxonomy): Bacteria > Pseudomonadati > Spirochaetota > Spirochaetia > Spirochaetales > Spirochaetaceae > Sediminispirochaeta > Sediminispirochaeta bajacaliforniensis. Next base: position 69,500 of record NZ_KB899424.1, read on the forward strand.
GCGGCCGCCGGAACGGATGGAAAGACCCTTTTCCTCGAGCAGGATAAAGAGGTCTATAGGCTGAGAAGCGCGAAAGAGCGGCAAGGCATCCACATTGGATTGCCCTCCGCGTCTGGACTCTCCGACCTTGTAGATCTTCATACCGGCGGAGGCCTCAACAGGAAGGGTGATTGTCACCTGCGAGGCCGCATCGGCCTTAGCCACAGGCCGACGGCCGATACGCATCTCGGTAAGGGTAAAAGCCGAGGCCTGGCCGCCGGACGTATCCTGGAGGCGAAGACGATCTCCCCTATGTACTCTTCTGCTGATGCGGGCGGTAATCTGTTTTCCCCGAACCGCAACAACCTCTCCCACAAGGAGACCGGAAATTCCGGGGGAGGCCGGGTAAACGACAGAGGCCCGGTCCTCAGCCGTGGAAAAGCCGTGGGACCAATGCCGACCAAAGGAACGGGCGAGGATACGGCGGGCCTCTCCGAGATAGCGGGCCTCTTCTCCCGGCGGAGCATCAAGCATAAGGCGATAGGCGCGGACCACCTGTTCGACATAGGCCTCTTTTTTGAGGCGTCCCTCGATCTTCAGGCTTGCAATGCCCATATCCCGATAACGGGGAATAAGATCAAGGGCATAGAGATCCCTTGTGGAGAAAAAGAAACCACTCTCTTTCTTATCCCTATCCATGCTGTGGAACCGACGGCGACAGGGCTGCTTGCAGCGGCCGCGGTTACCGCTCCATCCCCCCATCCAACTTGAAAAGAGACACATACCGGATAAAGAGCAGCAGAGGGCACCGTGAATAAAGAGCTCGATCTCGAGTGGGGAAGCCGCGGCAATGGCGGCAATCTCTTCAATATCGAGCTGACGCTCAAGGATGACACGGGATATTCCCATCTCTTGTGCGATCTTGACTCCGGCGAGGTTGTGGAACCCCATCTGGGTCGAAGCGTGCACCGCTATATGCGGGAAGAGCTCTCTTACTGCGGAGATGGCCCCTATATCCTGCATGATGAGGGCATCCGGCTCAAGAGGTTCTATCTGAGAGACAAGCCGTATCGCCGAGTCAAGTTCAGACTCTTTCAGCAGGGTATTTAAGGTAATATAATAACGACGATCTCGTTCTTTTGCATATTCGGCAAGGCGGGAAAGGTCCTCAAAACTAAAATTGTCTGCTCCCTCCCGGGCATTGAAACTGGAAAGACCTGCATAGACGGCATCGGCACCGCTGTCGATAGCGGTAACGGCACAGGAAAGATTTCCAGCCGGGGCAAGCAACTCGGGAATCATGTTCATGGTCCCAATGTACACCAAAACAGGCCGGGGCAAAAGGGGAAAAGTGTAAGCCTACATGGAACTCGAAACTGAAGTCTCGCCGGCGGGCAAAACGGGCCGACAAGTGGTGACATCGAGAAAAAGGCTACTGACCGTCTTTTGATCATCACCATCGACCGAAAAAGAGAAGTTGCGAAAGCCGATGGCCTTCAGCATGATGTGGATCATGACAATGCCGAGACCGGCACCTTCGGAAAAATCCTCCGCTACGGTATAGGCATCGGTAAGGGTGGTATAGCAGCGCGCAATCTCAATCTTCGAGGCTATTCGTTCACGTTCGGTTTGCAGCAACCGGGCACTGTTAATCACCTGAAGGGCCAAGGTGCCTCCTTTTAGGTGAAAACGAAAACAGACATAATACCCCTGCTCGGTAAGAAGTCTGTTATAGGAAGAAAGATCATCTGAAACGGTCTGCTTAAAGCACCCCATGCCCGCTTCATACTCTGCCTTATCGAAAATATCAAAACCGCTGCGTTCGAAAAAAAGGCGTTTGGCATTGGCCTTATGGGCATTTCCCGCAAGCTCGTGCATGCAGTACAACAAGCGATCTTTTAATTCAATCAAACCACATTCTTCAAGATAGAGGGAAAGGAGAAGATCGATATAGCGGCGCTGGGGCATTCCGTAGACAGACAACTTGACTTCAAGCTGTTTGTTGTGGGCAAGGGCGTAACGGATCTTTTTCATTGCAGTTTCAGCCGACTTCATGATGCAATCCTACTCCCATTCAATCAAAACTTGATTAAACGAAGATTTTGTTCAGATTATTTTACACCGACAGTAGGCATTTGAAAAGTTATCCGTGCAGAGGAATCCTCAAAAAAATACGTGTACCCTTGCCAGGGGCGGAATCGATCTCAATATTCCCTCCATGAGCCTCTACGGTGCTTTTTACAATCGCCATTCCGAGCCCTGTGCCCCCTCCCTTTGCCGAGCTGTAGAAGGGTTCGAAAACCCTCTCAAGGACCTCCTTACTCATCCCTTCCCCGGTATCCGAGACCGTAAACAGGAGCCATCCATCATCATCTTCCGCCGTCAAAGAAAAAGAGCCTCCCATTGTCATCGCCTTTCTGGCATTGTCGGAAAGGTTCGTCAAGGCCCTGAACATACGTTCCTGGTCGAAAATAACCGGCCCCTGGTGTCCGTTTCGCAAGACTATCTCACAGCGGCGGGAGGCAAAACGACGGCGGACCCATTCCTCAAGACGAAGGAAAAAGCCGTCAAGATCAACCGATCCCATATCCAGACGGATCTCTCCCCGCGAATAATCGAGAAGCTCGTTGGCAAGCTGATTGAGCCGCTCCGCCTCGAAACGGATATTACGAATATAGTCCATATTTTTCTGTGGAATACCTTCGCTGATCAGCAAAAGATCGGTATACGCCTTCACCACCGAAATCGGGTTTCGGATATCATGAAGGATCATGGATGAGAATTTTCCCAGGGTCGAAAGACGCTCATTCTTCAATAATTCCGACTGTGCCGTCTGAAGGTCCCTGTTTGCAATCTCAAGACGCTTGTTTCTTTCCCGAAGGTCTTCAAGGAAGGTATCGTTGCTCTTTCTCACCATGGCGGAGAGGCTTTTTACGATGGCAAAGGCAACCGTAGGCTTTTCCTGAAGGATCTTCTGAAATTCATCCTGGCCGATATAGAGAACCCGAGTATTTCCCCTGCTCTTTACCGTTGCACTTCTGGGAAGCTCGTCCACAAGGGCCATCTCGCCAAACAGATGGCCGGGGCCGTGAACAGCCAGCATATCGGCCTGATCACTTCCGTAGCCCTTCCAGACTTCAACCTCTCCCGACATGATAATATAAAAACGATCTGCCTCATCATTCTCCCAGAAAACAACCTCGCCGGCAGAGAAATTGGTTTCATGACAATAGGCCATGATGTCCCGAATATCGGTATCGTCAAGATCCTTAAAAAAGTAGATGGTACGGAGAAACTGAAAATATCCGATTCTCTCCATGCGAAACCTCCCCGGCGTCAAAGGGTAGTAGCTACTCGCCGATAATTTTGATCAAAACCCGCTTTCTCCGACGACCGTCGAACTCACCGTAGAAAATCTCTTCCCACGGGCCGAGATCAAGCTTTCCATCGGTGATGGCGACGACAACCTCACGTCCCATAACCTGTCTCTTGAGGTGCGCATCACCGTTGTCCTCACCAACATTGTGATGGTATCCCTTCCGACTATAGGGAGCGAGTTTCTCGAGCCACTCAAGATAATCCTGATGAAGTCCCGACTCGTTGTCATTTATGAAAACACTCGCGGTAATATGCATTGCATTGACAAGGCAGAACCCCTCGCGCACGCCGCTCTCCTGCAATGCCTGTTTGACATCGTCTGTAATATGGACAAACTGATATCGCTTTTCCGTATTGAACCACAACTCTTTTCGAAAACTCTTCATGGTAACCTCCTGTAGCCGAAAACACTATAGCAGAGATTGGGGGCGTTACACCACCAAGATTTCTCCTCCTTCCATCACCGCTAAGATTATACTATACTTTTTTTATGAGCTACTTTACATCCCTATCACCGATAGCCCAGGCCGCCATTGCTACCGGCTTTACCTGGCTGATGACCGCACTGGGTGCTTCTATGGTCTTTTTCTTTAAGAACATTAATAAAAAGGTGCTGAATGCGATGCTCGGCTTTGCCGCCGGAGTGATGATCGCCGCAAGTTTCTGGTCGCTTCTCGCACCGGCTTTGGAAATGGCAGAAAACGCCGGTAACAAAACACCCTGGATTCCGGCGGCCGTCGGTTTTCTTTGCGGAGGGGCTTTTCTCTTTCTTGTGGATAAGATCCTTCCCCACCTTCACCAGGGAGAGCCGATCGAACACGCAGAGGGGATATCGACGAGCTGGCAACGCAGTATCCTTCTGGTTCTTGCCATAACCCTTCACAATATCCCCGAAGGCCTTGCCGTCGGAGTGGCATTCGGGGCCATCGCTGCAAACCTGCCGAGTGCAAGTGAAGCAGGGGCCATAGCCCTTGCCCTCGGTATCGGTCTGCAGAATTTCCCCGAGGGAGCGGCCGTTTCCATTCCCCTGAGGAGAGAGAGGCTCAGCAGGGCGAAAAGTTTCTGGTATGGCCAGCTCTCGGGCATTGTTGAACCTATCGCAGGGGTCATCGGAGCGCTTTTGGTCATTATTATGCGTCCGATACTGCCCTACGCCCTTGCCTTTGCGGCGGGAGCCATGATCTACGTGGTGGTCGAGGAACTGGTTCCCGAGGGACAAAGCGAAGCCGCCCATTCGGATATCGCAACCCTCGGAACCATGCTTGGATTTACCGTAATGATGGTTCTCGACGTCGCCTTGGGTTAGGATATAGAATCAGGAATCGTTTTCGGCTCCGGCCGGAAGCAGCCCCATCCCCTGAAACAGAACATCGGCACTGTTGCGGTATTCCTCTTCAATGCGGTTGCGTTCTTCCTCTAAAAGACGTTCGGCATTGGTGAATTCAACGGCAACCCGTTGCTGCATCTCCATTGACGGCAACGGGACCGGGATTTCCGCCATGGCTCGTACGTTTAATACGCGAATACGTTTTCCCGTCGACATGCCGAAAAGGAAAGCTTGTCCGGCCCTACTGCGAAGGTATCTGAAAAGAAAGCCGGGATCTACAAGATTGAGATCAGGGCGAATGATGACATAGTTATCTCCGCCGGTGACGGGTATCGTACTCGTCCCGGTAAGCAGGAGTGGTCGAAAAAACTCTCCGCGGCAGCTGACGATGACATCACCCTGTCGCAACAAATAGCGTTTAATTCTGGAAACCGATTCGATTTGCATGGTCGAAAGGTCGTTTACATCGAGAAGCCCCGCACCTACGTGTTTCAGACTGAGATAACGGACCGCTTCTTTCCCCTCTTTGGAAAAAAAGCGCCCGGGGGCCCCGCGAAAGATATCCCGGCAAAGCGACCCGAGTTGGACCGTATGAATTTTTTCATTAAGATACTGGTTTTGCCGGATGAAAAAACGGTCGGGAATCCAGACCGAGGCGTTCTGCATCTCCTCAATAGGAACCTTCCGCTCCATCAGCAACTCCGCGTTATGACCAAGGCGTCTGAATAAAATCGTATGATCCTTAGAAGGAGCCTCACGGCGAAGGACAATAATCACCCTGGGTTCCCGGTCGTCCGTTCCATCGCCTGGCGCCTCAAAACTGGTAACGGAGAGGAGCGCAACCTTGGTAGACAACATCTCACGCAGAGCCCTGTCGAGGGCACTGGAACCATAGAGAAGATGCGGACTAAAGGAATCTATAAGGATCCCTCCTTCGACAAGCGATTCAATGGCCCGCAGGAGATACGCACTCTCTCTGTTGATCTTACCGGTAAATCCCCGTGCTTTCAGCGATTCGATAATAGGCCGATCGACATCCGGAGAATCCTTTGGAGCGCCATCTATGACGACGAAGGAGGCCCCTTGCCACGTTTCTGCAGCAAAGGGAGCATTGGAAGAGGAATGAGACAAACGTTCCCCATTCCTCTCATCTCCAATGGCCGACAGGGGCAAGGGCGGCATGCCGAAGGGGAAAATAGGAATATCCGGCAACGCTTCTCCTCTGCCGGCATCGGTAACAAGCATATTTGCAAGGCTTTTGTAGACTGCTTTCATCATAATAATTATAGTAGGAAGCTGGACTGTGGCTGTCAAACAAAAAAATTATTTTAAGAAAGCTGTGAAGAAGCAAGCCAATTTGCGATCGAACGATCGTAATCGCTTATCACATCAAAAACCTTAGCAGCCAATCTCTGTCGAAGCTTCATATCAACACTCCCTCCCTCAGCAATATATCGGGCGACCTCATCGTAGTCGGCAGGATCACAAACCACAAGTACGTCTTTATAGTTTTTCGCCGCAGCGCGCAAAAGCGTCGGCCCGCCGATATCGATATACTCAAGCAAACTGTCTCCGGCGACCCCGTCCTCAAGCATACGGACAAAGGGGTAAAGGTTAACGGCAACCACATCGATCGGAACAATACCATGTGCTTTTACGGTTTCCATATCCGAGGGATTGGCCCTTCGTGCGAGAATTGCCCCGTGAATCTTTGGATGAAGGGTTTTTACCCGTCCGTCGAGCATCTCGGAAAAACCGGTAACATCCTCCACCGGGATAACGGGAATAGAGGCCTTCGATAAAAACCTCGCCGTACCGCCGGAAGAGATAATCTGAACGCCTGCCTCCGACAGGGATCGGGCAAATTGCTCAACCCCCTCTTTATTCCAGACGCTGATCAGGGCCCGCCTAATGCCGTTTCCTTCTTTTTCGTTCATTTTTCCCTCCTTTTTGCGGCAAGCTCTCTATACCTTCTTCCTATTTTGACCGCTTTCTCCGCAGCCTTTCCCCGGTAGCGGGCCGAATCGGAGAAAAAGGTATCCGCATCGAGGCCCAGGCTGTCACGCAAGCCCCGGTCGAGCAGGTCCCAAAGCTTTTCATTGCGGGCAAGCGCTTCTTTCAGGGATATCTTCTCTTTTTCGCAGAGCAGGGTTGCCTTACGGACCGCCTCATGGGCATCGCTATCCCCCTCCAAGGCAAGCAGAATATAGGCAGCCTCGGCAAGAACCATATCCCCTCCCATGTCAAGATTTTTTCGCATTTGCTGGCGATCCACATAGAGACTCTCGATAATCCGGTTCATCCGCTCGGCAGCGGCACAAAAACCGGCAATATAGTCGGCGACAAAACGACCGGAGGCAGAGTTCGAAAGATCACGTTGATGTTCGGATATCTGATCCATAAAAAATGTGACAACCCGGGGAGAAAAGGCCTTCCAGAGACTCTTCACATGTTCGCTGTTCCATGGGTTCCGCTTCTGCGGCATGGTGGAGGATCCTACCTGGGTCGAAGAAAAGAATTCCCGTACTTCGTCGATTTCGCTTCGTTGGAGATGGCGCAGGTCATCGGCAAGATTTGCAATAATACCGAAAGCGGTATTGATCTCAAGGAGCAGCCGCAGCATATATTCCGGCTCAACCATCTGCGTCGCATACTCTGCAGGCTCCAAACCCAGCTCCTGAAGATATTCCCGCTCCAACGCCTGGGGATCGTCTACAAGGAGAGAGGTTGCGTTGTAGGCACCCACGGCACCGGCGAGCTTACCGCGAAGGTCACCACAGCGCTTTTCCATCTCAAGCAGGGATTTGCCCAACCGGGCTGCGTATTCCGCCATGGCAAAACCGAAGGTGACGGGCACCGCATGCTGTCCGTGGGTTCTTCCTACCTGAGGGGTTTCTGCCTCTTTTTCTGCGAGAACGGCAAGGCGCTCTTCAAGTTCCCACAGGAGAGGAAGGACCACCTCCCGAACGGCCCCGCCGACCCGAAGGCTCATGGCGGTATCCAAAATATCGACAGAGGTTGCTCCCAAGTGAACATAGGGATTAATCTTTTCGGGAACAAAGCGTTTCATGACGTTGACCAGTGCCCGAATATTATGATGCGTCCGCTCCTCCTCCTCGTATACCAGCTCGACAGTGACCTTTTGCCGGAGGGCCCCGGCATCAACCAATGCCTTTGCATCCTCACCATATAGACGTCTGGCATGAACCGTCAGCAGGGCAATCTCCGCCTCCAAACAGAAGGCAACGTTGGCCTCCTCACTGAGAAAGCCGCCCAGCTTCTCAAAAAGCTCCCTGTTTGCCAAATAATAACGGTGGTCCAGGGGCGAAAGGGATGCAAAGATCGATCGTTGTTCCATGTTTGATTTCTCCTTAGGCTGTAAATAAAAAAACGGCTCCGTCAGGAGCCGATAAGGGTATCGATGGTCTCTTCTACCGCTGCCAGTCTCCGGCCGGCGAGCTTTTTCGCCTCATCAAGGCCGAGTTCAGGCTCACATGCCACGGAAGCGTAAAATTTGATTTTCGGTTCGGTGCCACTGGGTCTGACGGTCACCTTGCTTCCCCCTTCCAAAAAGAACTGGAGAACATTCGACGAGGGCAGCTCCAGCTTCCCTAAATCATGGCCCTCTATGTCATACCGCGTCCCTTTCAGGAAATCGGCCACTTCTACCACCTGTAAACCGGCGATCTGCTGCATGGGACGAGATCGAAGAGTGTCCATCAATTGCGCCATCTTCCGAGCCCCTTCGGCACCGGAAAACCTGCGGCTGACCAAAAGCTCCTGGAAATATCCGTAGCGCTCCCATATCTCTTCAAGTCGTTTGAGCAGAGAAGTCCCCCGACTTCGATGATAAAGGGTCATTTCCGCAACCATAAAGGCGGCGGAAACCGCATCCTTGTCCCGAACCTCATCGGTTACCAAATAGCCGTAACTTTCCTCGCCACCGAAGAGGAATTGCTCCCTGCCCTCCTCTTCGAATGCGGCAATCTTTGCGGCGATATACTTGAAACCGGTAAGAACGTCATAGGTCGTGATGCCGTAACTCTCGGCTATACGTCGCTGAAGATCCGTAGTGACGATGGTCTTGACAAATGCACCATGTGAAGGAAGCCGTCCCAGTTCGCTTCGTGTCGAGAAGATATAATCCGCAAGCAGACAGCCGGTCTGGTTGCCTGTAAGCAAACGATATGAAGAACACTCTGCATCTTCGGGAACCGCAAGCCCGAGCCTATCAGAATCGGGATCGGTGGCCATAACAAGATCGGCATGCTCCTTTTGGGCAAGCTCGATGGCAAGTTTCAGGGCAGATGCCTCTTCAGGATTGGGATATTCCACAGTGGGAAAATTACCGTCAGGCTCCCGTTGCTCGGGCACGGTGATCACATCTATTCCCATGGACGAAAGGCTCTTTTCCACAGGAACGAGGCCGCTGCCATGAAGCGGGGTGTAGACAACCTTAAGGTCCTTCCCCTTCTCCGCCATAAGTTTCGGACGGAGCGAGCACCCCGCGACCATGGAGAGATACGCCTCGTCCACGGCATCTCCGATTTCGAAGAAAAGCCCCCTGGCCATGGCAGATTCAAGGGGAATGCGGGATATCGAACCTGTCACTTTTCGGACCTCTTCGATGATGCCGCTATCGTGGGGAGCAATAATCTGTCCTCCATCGCTCCAGTATACCTTATAGCCGTTATACTCCGGGGGATTATGGCTCGCCGTTACGACGATTCCCGAGCTTGCTTCAAAGTAGCGGACAGCATAGCTGAGTTCGGGGGTGGGCCGCAAAGAGGGGAAGAGCCTCACAATAATGCCGTTGCCGCAGAGCACCTTTGCGGCCTCTTCGGCAAAGAGTCGGGAGTAGCGTCTGGAGTCGTAGGCGATGACCACCACTGGTTTAGCCTCAAGCCCCACTTCCTTTCGTATATAGTTGGCAAGGCCCTGGGTCGCCTGGCTTACCGTGAAGGGGTTCATCCGATTGTATCCGGCCCCGATCACGCCACGCATGCCTCCGGTGCCGAAGGCAAGACGGGTATAAAAGCGATCGGCAAGATCCTTTTCATCCCCCGATGCAAGGAGTTCCTCCAATTCTTTTCTGAAAACAGGATGCTCCTCCCGTGAAAGGTATTCCCGGGCAAGATCCCGATACTCGGCAGCTGCCTCTGTTTCACCACTCATGATACCACCTCCACGATCTTCAGAATTTCTTCGGGACTGTAGACGATACGGGGGGCGCCGGCAGCCTTCAGCTGCTCAAGCGACCGATAGCCCCAGGAGACCGCCAATGCGTCGAAACCGGCGGCACGGGCGGTTGCCATATCAACATCGCTGTCCCCGACCAGGAGGACCTGCTCGGGAACTACCGATAAGCGCTTAATGGCAGATAAAGATCCAGAAGGATCGGGCTTCGGCGGAGTACTGCGATCCACACCGACAACGGCGTCGAAGAGTTCGGAGGGAAGTCGCTGATCGATGACCGAAGAGGCGATTTCCAGATCCTTGTTGGTGATAACAGCCAATTTCAGGCCACGCTGAGCAAGCTGCCGTAAAAGCCGTTCGATACCGGGATACATTCGGGTCTTTTCCGCGGGATGTTCACGATAGATATCCAGAATATCATGGTAGAGTCTCTCGACCAATTGTTCATCACCACGTTTTTCCGCAGGCATGGCCCTGCGCCCCGCCTCCTTCAGCCCACTTCCGACAAAGCCCGGATAAGCCTCCGCAGGATGTCGGGGAAACCCGTTTCGAACCAGGGCCCCATCAAGGGCGGTTACAATATCGGGCATGGTATCCAGCAGCGTTCCGTCCAAATCAAAGAAAATTGCTCGTATATTCATCTACGATTAGGCTACGCAAGGATAGGAACTAAGTCAAGATTGAGGCCGGTAAATATTGACGCTCCTGAATACCTGCAGAGCCTATCCAAACCCAATTGAAGCCGAACAAGTCGCCGGAGTATACTCTTCGCATATACCAGGCCCGTATGTGGAGAAGAACAGTTTGAAAAAAAAAGCAACAAAGGGAAAAGAGGCCTTTTTCCGCTTCTATCGGGAACTGTACGGAGAGCGTTGGGAGGCTCTGGCCGAAGCCTTGAAAAGAGAACCCAGTCCGGTATCCTTTTCAGAGGGCCTTAGTAAGAGTTACTACCTCGATCAGGCCTCTATCGATACCGCTAAGGCCCTTGGTGCACTTCCGGAGGAAGAGGTGCTCGATATGTGTGCAGCCCCGGGAGGAAAAAGTCTGGTTATCGCCGCCGCCATGAGAGGAAAGGGGGTGCTGGTTGCCAACGATCGCTCCGCATCTCGAAGGGGGCGCCTCAAGCGGGTCATTGCCGAGCACCTGATATCGGACTACGCCGCGATTGTAGAGATAACCTCTCACGACGCCTCGAAATGGGGATTATACGAGCAGAATCGTTACGATCGTATCCTTTTGGACGCACCTTGCTCATCCGAACGACACGTACTCTCCGATCCGATCCATCTGGAGCGATGGTCACCCTCCAGAACCAAACGATTGGCGGTCCAGGCCTTTGCCATGGCCGCGGCAGCCGCCGATGCCTTACGGCCCGGAGGCGTTTTGCTCTACAGCACATGCACCATCAGCCCCTTTGAAAACGACGGGGTCATAGAAAAGCTCCTGAAACGAAGGGGGGATTTCATGGAAAAGGCGGAACTATCTCTCCCTTACGGGGAGACGACCCGTTTCGGAATGATTGTTCTTCCCGACCGCGAGGAGGGAAAAGGACCGATGTACGCAGCACTTCTGCAAAAGCGTATGACCTAAAGCGCTTTTCAAAGCAGTTCGAACACTCTATACTTCGCCCATGACCTTTCATCATTACGTGGTTACTGCACTTTTGAGCCTCGCTCCGATATCGGAACTGCGAGGTGCCATCCCCTTTGCCCTTGCAAAGGGAGCCGGACCCCTTATAGCCTATCTCTACTGTGTGGCCTTCAATGCGCTGGTGGCCCCGGTGGTGTATCTCTTTCTTTCCACCCTGCACAAACTCTTTCTCAGGATGGCGTGGTACTCCTCCCTTTTCGAGCGAGTCGTCGAACGAACAAGAAAAAAGATCGAAGCAAAGGTTTCCCGTTTTGAATATCTCGGGATAACCCTCTTCGTCGCCATTCCCCTGCCCGTTACCGGAGCTTGGACCGGGACACTCGGGGCCTGGCTTTTAGGATTGGAACGAAAAAGAACCATGCTTCATGTCCTTTTCGGCGTCGCGATTTCCGGCGCCATTGTACTGACAGTTTCGCTCCTAGGAATCGAGGCCTTTTCAATCTTCACAAAACAGGTATAAAACTTCAATGGCAATAGATCTGGCAAAAGAACTCAACAAGGAACAATTCATCGCCGCCAGCACTATAGACGGCCCCCTCCTTATCATAGCAGGCGCAGGATCCGGAAAAACCCGGATGATCACCTTCAGGATAGCCCACATGCTGGAAGAAGGAATCCCCCAATCCTCGATCCTTGCCCTTACCTTTACCAACAAGGCCGCACGGGAGATGTCGGACCGAATCCGCTCCCTCACCGGGAAACGCCTTTCCAACCTGACGGTGAGCACCTTTCACGCCTTTGGGGTAAAAGTATTACGTAAAAGCATCGAGTATCTTGATTACAAATCAAACTTTTCGATCTACGATCAGGTCGACAAGACCGCTCTTATAAAGGAAAGCGCCAGAGGAATCGGTATGATTCCCGAAGACCTCGATACCTGGGAAATCGCAAACCTCTTCTCTTCGGTAAAAACGGGACGGGAAAAGTGGAACAGGGAGAACAAGCTCTATAAGCCACTTTTTGAGGAGTATCTTGCAAATCTGCATGCCTACAATGCCGTCGATTTCGACGATTTGATCATGCTGCCGATACGCCTTTTCGAAGAGTTTCCCGAGGTGTTGGATGCATATCGTCACCGTTACCGCTACATTATGGTCGACGAATTCCAGGATACAAGCCTGGCTCAATACCATTTGATGAAGCTTTTGGCGGAAAAAGAACGCAACATCTGTGTCGTGGGTGATGATGATCAATCAATATACTCATGGCGGGGAGCAAACTACCAGAATATCGTCAACTTCGAAAAAGACTTTCCCGAACTATTGGAGATCAAGCTTGAACAGAATTACCGTTCAACCGGAAATATTCTCGCGGCTGCAAACCAGGTAATCGCAAATAACAAAAATCGAAAAAGTAAGGAGCTATGGACAGGACTGGACAACGGAAAGTCGATTGAGATCTTCTATCCCGACGACGACCTGAAAGAGTCGGAGTTTATTGCCCAGCTGATCGCAACCCTCTCCATGCGGGAGGGATATAAATACCACGATTTTGGTGTTCTGGTACGAACCAACAGCCTCGCAGCCACAATAGAAAATGCTTTTTTGGCCGAAAATATCCCTTATAAGGTCAGCGGCGGCCAAAGCTTTTTTCAGCGTAAAGAGATTAAAGACATCATTGCCTACCTCAGGGTTCTCTCCAATCCCGACGATGATGTCAATCTTCTTCGCATCATCAACACACCAAGACGGGGAATAGGCAGGGTCAGTCTCGAAAAGCTTCGCGAATTGGCCGATGAAAAAGAATGGAGCCTCTACTCTGCTGCAAGTGCCATTCGTTATGCCGAAGACGCCCCGGTAAGCGACAAGGTCAAGGCCGCCCTCGGGGAATTCGTCACCTTCATCGAATATTATCGCGAACAGATTCTCACCGGCAAAAAGATGGCGGATACCACACGGTCCCTTGTCGATAAGGTCGACTATTGGGGATATCTCATCATGGAAAATCAAAAAAACGAACGTGCGGCCCGATGGAAATACAAAAACATCGGTATCTTCCTCGATCTTTTCGAACGATGGGAGAAAGATCCGGATAACGACGAGCCCAATATCTACAACTACCTCAACCGTATCACCCTGATCACCAGGGATGACGATCAGGAAGAGAACAACGATATGGTCAATTTGATGACGGTCCACGCATCAAAGGGGCTAGAGTTCGAGATTGTCTTCCTCGCAGGAGTGGAAGATACGATCATGCCCCACGCCCGCTCTCTGGAGGAGGACCCTGACAACATTGAAGAGGAGCGAAGGCTTTTTTACGTTGCCATCACACGGGCCAAGCAGAAGCTGTATCTCACAAGCTGCAAAACCAGAAGGGTATCCAGAGAGGTGATTGACTCAAGTCCCAGCCGTTTTCTTGAGGAAATTCCCGATCGCTTGATAGAATATCATCAGCCCGAAGAGGAAGTGGAATCGGGAGAGGCTATGGATTATTTTGAAAAGATCAGGGCCAAGCTGGGAATTCCCGATAAGGTGTAGGTAGTGTCCCGAATCGTGGTGATTATCATGCCCACGCATATGAGGGAAGATAGTCAGCCTTCCAACGCAGTGGTGTTTGCACTCCCTTTAGCCATAGCTCCCGACTTGAAGGTGGCATAGGCTGATTTCTCAGGAAAAACCTCCTTTGGGTAAATAAACTCCTCAGCTGCCAGGCTATCTTCCTTCCATCGATCCCTGCCACTTGCCCATGAGTCGGTCCTTTCCCATCCCCCTTCCCCCTGATCCGGTACGGCTTCATGAAGTTGTGATAAAACCGATACACTTCAAGCCGCTCCATCATATTCCCTGTATTCCGGGCAAACTGAACCGTCTGCCTCACATGGTCTGAGTTATCTTTCCTGATCTCCCGATCAAGGTAATTTACACTAAATAGCGGATTGTGTAGGTCGCGGATTCTTTTCGAGCTTATTCGGTGATGCTCGATTCTCCCGGTCGCCACTGCCGGTAAGTCCTTCATCACCTGTTGGTACTGCTTATGTTCATCGGTGTACAGCGACAAAAGCTTTTTCTTCGAATGGTTTTGGAGTTCCAGGGTTTTTTCCACCACCCTTTGGAAGGAGTGATAAACACTTCCTTTGTATAGCTTTAGATGCTCCTTGATCAGTTTGTTTTTCCTCTTTTGATAATCAGTCATTCGCCCCTTCCTCGTCAGCTGGGCATAGTCGGAAAGGAACCAGAATTGAGACTTTTTTCCTGCGAGGATATGGATGTTATTCGGAAGGTATTGAGAACAGACAAAGCTTTCAAATCCGTCTGCGACAAGGTCTTCTGCTATCTCCATGTTACAGGAGAGGGACGCCGAGGCTGCAAGACATTGGTGGGCAAGACGCCTGATACGATCTGTAACAGTGCAGCAGGAGGCGTTGAGGATGCGGGAAAGGTCTCTGATACCGGAGCTGGTGACGAGGTGGCAGAGAATGGTGTGGTAACAGATGTGGCGGTGTGTCCAGTAGTCGATGCTAAAGGTACGGGTTGAGAAGGAGAGCCCGCAGGTTTTGCATTTGAACTTTTGAATACGGGGAGCTGTTTTTGAGTGGTACGACCCTGTTTTTATGAACCAGGATCCTGCAGCCTGGAAATGGTTGGGACAATAGGGATTGGGGCAGAAGGGGGGATGGTTCATGAACTTCTCCTTTTTTGGCTGTTCTTACAATAACTAACTACG
>NZ_KB899425.1 GCF_000378205.1 Sediminispirochaeta bajacaliforniensis DSM 16054
TGGAGCACTGGAAAAGAATCAGGACCAACAATGGACTTGAAAGAATCATGCGAGAAATCAGAAGGAGGACACGAGTAATCGGTTCATTCCCTGATGGAGAATCTGCCCTGATGCTGGTCTCGGCCCGGCTGCGTCATATTTCAGGTTCTACATGGAGTGAACGGAAGTATCTGAATATGGACCTGCTGATTGATTACGATCGGGAGGATCAGGTCTCATAAGTAAATTCTTCAGATTGAGGCAAAAAGAATTTGCGCAAGTTTATTGACACTACCCTTTCGCCAATTATTGCAAAAAATTGAAGCGACAACTACGCGCTACCCGCCAATAATTCGTGCTTTGCATGACACCCGTAGTGCTTGGCCGAACAATGGGCCGTTATCTTCAAAAAGGGAGGCCGTCGGCGTTCGTAATCTTATGAATGATTTTATTCAAAGGAACCGCTACGAGACAGTTTGGAATAATGATATGTTTGAGATCTTGCTTCCGGCGTCAACACAATCCTCGCCATTCTTTTAGAATAGTCGGGGCGCTTTAATAGTAATCTATAGACTTTTTGTGTTACTTTTACATTATGAAACAGCAAAAAATCAACATCTGGTATCCCATTAATGGTTTTTCTCTGATTCTCTTTCTTATAATGGGAACTCCTCTTTTCGCGGTCCCTTTCTCCGCACTATCCGACCATCCCGATGGCGATTATCCTCTGCATGATACGATTCGTTGGGAAGAGGGAGAGATACCTATCCTGACATTGCTTCCTGATGTGCCTGGTGCCGATGCCTTGCGAGAGCGGTTTTTCGACTACCGGCCGGAGGTTACGGTTCAGAAACTGTATCGTATAACGCTTCCCACCCAATTGGATCTTTCGGATAGGGAACTTTTTACCGCAGTGGTGAACGTTCTTGGCACTCCGGAAACACAAGTAGGTTATACCTATCACAGTTCCAGGCGGGATGAGGATGTCGTTTTGTTTGAGGAGACATATATTTCGGATAAGAAGGGGAAAAGGAAGGATTCTTTTTCCTACACGCCTGAGGATGTACCTCAGTCAATTTCATACTACCAATATGTCGACGAGGCAAATTTTTCCGGAACTGTTTTGAAGGAAGAAATTGAGGTTGGTGACGACTTTCTTAGTTTTCGTTCGACAAATATTGAACGGATGTGGTACACCATTGTCCCTGTTCTGAAAGCCGGAGGAACTCGAAGCGAAATGCTGATGTTCACTGCCGATGGATATCTGTATGTGTACAGTGCAAGTCAAGTCGAAGAAGAACCGGGAGCGAGAAAGCTGGGTGTTCCCATTCATTTGCCGAGTATGTTCGGAAAGCGGATGGATGTGATGGCAACATGGCTGGAAGACCAATTGATGCAGAGGCTGAAGTGAAGAAAATACTTGTAACAGGAGCGGCGGGGTTTATCGGTCATGCAACCGTCTGCACATTGCTTGATGCAGGATGGGCGGTTGTCGGTATCGATTCGATCAATGACTATTATGATACAGCCTTGAAATATGCACGCCTTCATACGACCGGTATCGGGGAGAAGGTTGTGGAATATGGAAAAATGATAGGTTCTTCCCGTTACCCCGAATACCGTTTTATGCAATTGGCCCTTGAAGATAAAGATGTCGTTACCCGTCTTTTTCGGGAAGAGAATTTTGATGTTGTCTGTAACTTGGCGGCGCAGGCCGGGGTTCGTTATAGTCTGGAAAATCCTTTTGCGTATGCGGATAGCAATTTGACTGGGTTCCTTTCGATTCTTGAGGCATGCCGTCATGCCGACGTCCCGTATCTTGTGTATGCATCAAGTTCCAGTGTCTATGGGGAAAATCGTTCGGTTCCTTTTCGGGAAAGCGATCGGGTTGATAATCCGGTCAGCTTGTACGCTGCCACTAAAAAAGCCAACGAGCTTATGGCATCTGCCTATAGTCGCCTATACGGCTTTTCTACTGTGGGGCTCCGCTTTTTTACCGTATACGGTCCTTGGGGGCGTCCCGATATGGCTCCGACACTTTTTCTTTCCGCAATGTTTGAAGGCAGGCCCATCAAGGTATTCAATAACGGTAATATGAAGCGGGATTTTACCTATATCGACGATATTGTTTCAGGGGTTGTCCAGGTTATTTCTTCTCCTAAAAATGATGGCTCCCACACTCTCTACAATATAGGGAGGGGGAAACCTGTCGATCTCACGGAATTCATCGACCTGCTTGAGAAATATTCCGGACGTAAGGCCCAAAGGAATTTACTTCCTATACAGCCGGGCGATGTTCCTATCACCTGGGCCGATACCTCCTGCCTGGAACGGGATTTCGCCTACAAGCCCTCTACGCCTGTGGAAACGGGGGTAGCAAAATTTGTTGAATGGTATCGCGATTTTTACGGCGAGTAGCGTGCCCATGATGAATCGTAAAGCGGGATAGTAATCTTGGCACGCAATGTTGTATATACTGCAATCTTCAATAATTACGATCGTTTAAAGCCCATCAAATTTCATGCGACGCATTGTGATTTCGTATGTTTTACTTCATGTGATAAAAGGAAAAAATATCGGGGGTGGACGCTCATACCTTTTTCTGACGACAGATTTGATGCTGTTATGAGCAATAGATTTCTTAAGATTCATCCGCATCTTGTGCTGGGGCAATATGAAAAATCATTATATATAGACGGGAATATTGAAGTTTTGCAGGATCCTTCCCGCCTCTTAGATACTATTTTATTACAAGAGAGGATTGCTGCACCCCAGCACCGCATGAAAAACTGTGCCTATGAAGAGGGCGAGTATTGTATCAAGATCAATAAGGCTCCTCAAAAAGATGTTCTCGATCAATTAGCCAACTACGAGGCCGCTGGATTTCCTCGGAACTGGGGATTGACAGAGAATAACCTTTTAGTGCGGAGGCATAATGATCCTGAGGTAATAAAGCTTATGGATTGTTGGTGGGAACAATTGCAGAGATGGTCAAAAAGAGATCAGATATGTTTCCCTTTTTGCCAATGGCAAACAGGTATAACCGTGAAAGCAATTGCATTGGATATACGATTGCCCAATAGGTATTTCAGATGGTGGCAACACGATACTAAAGCAATTGGTATGATAAGAAGACAATATCGAATCCTGAAGAAAAAAATTATGTGGCGATTATATCGTTTTAGAGAGAAAAATTGCAGCATTTTATGATGGGGGATTGTAATGCCGTTTGAATTCAAAAGGTTGGCCATTGAAGGGCTTGTCGTTGTACAACCACATGCCTTTGCGGATGAGCGGGGATTTTTCATGGAAACGTATAAAGCATCTGCATTTCAGACGGCTGGTATTCATGAGATATTTGTGCAAGATAATCATAGTCGATCACGAAAAAACGTAGTGCGAGGATTACATTTTCAGCGGACTCCTCATGGTCAGGGGAAATTGGTTCGATGTGTCGCTGGGGTGGTGTGGGATGTTGCCGTTGATTTACGGGTTGGGTCTCCTACCTATAAACAATGGTATGGCCTGGAACTTTCTGCAGAAAACAAGCGCATGTTTTTTTTGCCGCCAGGCTTTGCTCATGGATTCGCTGTATTAAGCGATACTGCAGAGTCGGTCTATAAAGTAACTGCTGAATACGCTCCAGAAAGCGACGGAGGGATACGGTGGAATGATCCCGACATAGGAATCAAGTGGCCTATTAGTGAAGATGAAGCTTTGATTTCGGAAAAAGATAGAGGCCTCCCATGGCTTAGCGACTTGGAAGAACCATACGCATGATATGGTTAGTTGGATGCAAGGGATTACTTGGACGGGAGGTTGCTGATGTTTTGGAAAGGAAACAACTACAATATATCGGTACCGATATAGAAGTTGATATCACTGATAGTGAGGTAGCCAAAAAATTTGTAGCACAGCAAAATGGCATCGATTGGATTATTAATTGTGCAGGCTACACCGCTGTAGATAAGGCTGAAGATGAACCTGAGGCTACCGAAAAATTGAACGTCTTCGGGCCTCGTTATTTAGGAATGGCGGCTGAAGAGATTGGTGCAAGGATTATTCACGTCTCAACGGACTACATATTTGGTTCTACAGGGGATTCGATTGACAGGCCGCTGGAGGAATGTGATCCTGCTGCTCCTGAGTGTGTGTACGGCCGGACCAAATTGGCTGGGGAGTTTGCAATAAAGAAGGCAACTCGACGTGCCTTTATAATTCGTACAGCCTGGCTCTATGGTACGTGGGGAAAGAATTTTGTATTCAGTATGCTGCAGCTATTCAAAGAACGCAGCATGGTCAAGGTTGTCCGGGATCAAATTGGCTGCCCGACTTGGAGCCGTGTAATGGCCGAATTTATTGCCGAAATAATCGAAAGGAATTCCGATAACTATGGGGTATACCATTTTTGTGGGAGAGGGCAAGCTAGTTGGTATGAATTCAGTTTGGAAATTGCCCGTTTAGCGCAAGAATTGGGTATCCAAAAAAAACGAGTTTTAATCGAACCTTGCACCAGCGATGAATTTGCTTCTCGGGCGAAACGACCAAAATGGTCTGTATTATCGACGGTTGCAACTGAAGCGGCTTTCGGTATAAAGACAAAACCATGGCAAGAGAGCCTTGGTAAGTTCATGAGCATGATAAACGAACAACATTAGTGTTATAGGTAATGTTTCTATGCGGAGAATAATATGTATATTGATATGCCTTGTTTTTTTTCATCCCCTGTTTTCTTTTTCGGAATTATTACCTGCAACGATACGAATTGAAAATAGCTTCCTTTTGGGATCGGGCGATGATCTTCCCCATTGGCTTACTGCCAATAGCTGGGGTACAACCGAAGATACGGATATACAGGATGTAATAGACATCTCATTTGCTCAACTTTTTAAAATAAACGACATAATCAGCTTCATCTACGGTTTTGATGTCGCGACTAATGTATCTGAATCTTCGAGTATATCGATCGAAGAATTATACTACCAGTTCAACCTCTACGGCTTTTCGGTGTATGCCGGAAAAAAAAGGCAAACCTTGGGCGACGTGTATGAACCTCTTTCCACTGGTTCAATGGTGGTAAGCGAACATGCATCACCAATACCACGCATAAGCGCCGGTTTTTTCGACTATGTTCCTGTTCCCTTTACACGCAATATCCTTGAGGTAAAGGGATTAATCTCCCATGGTTGGTTCCAGGGAGATCGTTATACGGACGGTATTTTGCTGCATGAAAAAGCTCTTTACGGGAAGATAAATCTTCCCTTTGGGATTTCACCCTATGTCGGTTTGGTTCATGAAGCCATGTGGGGTGGTTCAAATGATATAGGAGAAGACGGCGGTATTACCTGGGAGAATTTCTGGCGTATTTTTTTCGCAGACGAAGGGGGCGACGATGCCCCGACAAATGAACAGCTCAATAGGTTGGGCAATCATCTCGGTATCTGGGATTTCGGAATTTATGGCGAGATTGCAGGTCTTGACCTGCACGCCTATTATCAACACTTTTTTGAAGATCGAAGCGGATTGAAATTCTTCCAGAATGGAATTGATGGCCTATGGGGGCTTTCGATCGAACATCTGCCCTTTCATTATATTGATACGTTCCTGTATGAGTATGTACAAACTACTGACCAAAGTGGTGATGTTCATAATATTGGTGATGAAATCTTAGGCGGTTTTGATCGTTACTACGACAACTGGTTTTATCAAAACGGTTGGACCCACCTCAATTCGGTGATTGGAAACAGCTTCTTTTCGACTATTGGGTCTGATGAAGATTTGAAAATTGCCAACAACCGTATGAAGATCCATCATGTGGGAATACATGGGAGCATCGCAGCCCTTCTTGAATATACCGCGCTCTGTTCTTTTGCCCGCTATTATCCGGCATATGTTCTTGATGCTGACAATAATCTTGTAAGCTTGTATGACAGGGAAGAATATCTCATACATACCTATTTCGAATTGGAGCGTAAGAGTTTGTTTAATTATGGCTATCTATCCGGTCGAATAGGTATCGGTTATGATTTTGGTTCATTAGAAGATTCCTTTGGTCTTCTGATTTCGGCAGAGTGGAATTTTTGACCCAAAAGCTATGACTATGATCAAAAAATGGTTCAGCGATACATTTTTTAAGCGATTAATAAAAAATGTATCCGTTTTAATATCGGGCAATGTTGTTGCCTCGCTCTTTGGGATTATCTCCATGACCATAGCGATGAAATCCCTAGGGGCCCTTGCGTATGGATCCTTTATCCTGATTCAGACCTATATTCTTTCTATTGATGGATTGCTTAATTTCCAATCCTGGCAAGCACTTATAAAATATGGATCTGATGCAATTTCGGAAAATAATCAATCCGAACTAAAAAAATATATCAAGTTAGGTTTCTTGCTTGATGTTGCCAGTGCTGTATTAGGCCTTCTTTGTGCCCTCTTGTTAGTGAAATTCGCCGGTAGGTGGTTCCGTTGGGATGGCACAACGCAACGTTTAGCCACGATCTATTCGCTCTTTATTATTTCTCACATTTACGGTACGCCAATCGGCATATTACGGCTTTTTAACCGCTTTTCGTTGATTTCTGTACAAAAAATTGCAATGTCGATAACAAAAGTAATAGTACTGTTACTTTTGCTGATAAAAGGAATCAATCTTTATAACTACACGCTTGCGGTTTTGGCCATTGAAGTGTTCGGTAATTTATTGTTGGTTGCTTTCTCGTTGTATACGTTGAAGGCCGAGGGGCTGGAGGACTGGATGTATGGCTCCATAAAGAAGAGCAAGCAATTCCTTCAGTTTTCTATCTGGAGTAATCTCAATACCACCATTGCCTTGCCCGTAAAAGAATTCGATAAAATACTTGTAGCAAAACTGATATCCAAAGAAGCTCTTGCTGTATACGATTTATTTAAGAAGATATCTCAAATCCTTTCGAAATTTGTTAATCCGATATATCAGGCGATCTATCCCGAATTGGCAAAGTTAATCGCGGATGGAAAGTTAAAAAAGGCTATCCATAGTTTCTTCAAGATTGTTATTATAATATTCAGCACTTCCATTGTTCCTGTGATAGTATTTACTTTTTTATCCAAAAATATTCTTGCCTATTTGTTTAGTAAAAATTTTATTCACTACTGGTATGTTCTAAGTATGTATGTTTTTATTCGTATGATAGGAGTTTCTTTTACGGCCCTTGATCCTTTGGTTACAGCAATGGGCCTTATACAGCATAGGTTCTGGATTACCTGCATTGCAAATTGCTTGTATTTGGTGGTCGCTTGGTTTTTAGGCTCCCAGTACGGCCTTTTAGGCATTACCTTTGCTTTAGGTCTACAGTCGTTTATGACAATTGCGATAAAACTAATTATTGTTCAGCAAAAGAGTTCCAACAGTAATGAAAGATGATAATAAGCTCATATCGGTAATGATTCCAACGTATAATCAAGAACACTTTATCGCTCAGGCTGTGGATGGAATATTGAGGCAGGATTATGAAAATATTGAGGTAATCATATCTGATGATTGCTCTACCGATGGCACATTTGAAAAGATAAAATCGTTCCTCGATGATCCTCGCATTAGTTATTATCGAAACGAAGTTAACATAGGAAGGGTTGAGAATTATAGAAAAACCTTATATGAACGAACGCACGGGGATTGGGTCATTAATGTCGATGGCGATGATATCCTTACCGAACGTCATTATTTTTCGCATGCGATGAAGATTGCACAAGAAAATAAAAATATTTCCATTA
Organism: Sediminispirochaeta bajacaliforniensis DSM 16054; assembly: GCF_000378205.1. Classification (NCBI taxonomy): domain Bacteria; kingdom Pseudomonadati; phylum Spirochaetota; class Spirochaetia; order Spirochaetales; family Spirochaetaceae; genus Sediminispirochaeta; species Sediminispirochaeta bajacaliforniensis. Next base: position 7,735 of record NZ_KB899425.1, read on the forward strand.
TCTATGCTGATAAGGGTGTCATATCTACTGACCAGGCTCCATCTTATAAAAGTACCTTATCTGAGACAGATTTTAGAATTTTGTTGGGAGAGGAGATTTTCCTTTCATATTGGAAGAAGCATTATCAACTAAATCATTTAACGGCTCTTTATGACCGGGAACTAGCGCTTTCCATAGATTTTTATTGCTCTGATATTATCAGTTCCGATTTGGAGTCTCTTTTACGCTTACTTCCCGGGCATAATGTCGTATATATTCCGAAGATAGTTGGCATGTGGAGAAGCCATGGTGATAATGCGAGCAGAATCCAGGATGTGGATGCCCGCTTGGAAAACATCACCTACGTGATGACAGTATATAATTATTTGAAAGAACATAATTATTATTCGCGAATCAAAAGAGAGTACTGGAAAAATAAGATGCTCTATTATCGTATCAGATCGAGTATCGCAATTTTGCTGGCAAAAGAGGGCGTGAAGGGTGGATTCGAATTCTGGAGAAAATCATTATCGCAATATCCTTTGCTGACACTTTTGTCTGCATTTGATGCGCGTACGATATACCATCTATTGCAAAGATGGCTTCCCCTGTTTCGAGCGGAACATGAAGAAATATAGAATATTAGGCCTCTTATTAAATAATGAGCTCCGAACCGGCGGGCACCGTCGTTATTTGGAGCTCCTTTCGGGGCTTGCGGCAAAGGGACACAGCGTCCACGTTGTAGTGAATCAGGACATGCAACTCCCCTTTACCGTGGAATGCACGCTGCTGCCAATCTCCGTAAAAAGCGGCCGTAAAAGGGCTGTAGCGTTTCAAAAAAGCGTGCGCCAAAATGTCGGGAACATCACTGAGCGTGTTCCGGCTATAGATCTTGTTGTGGTCTTTGGTGAAACACACTATTTTGCAGGGCTATTCCTCAAGAAATACTATCATGCAAAGCTGCTTTTCTCTTTTCGCAGCAATGTTATCCAGGAGGACCTTTACAAGCTAAAAAGTGAGAACATGAACATAGGCGGCCGGTTAAAACTATGTGTGGAGATGGGAAAATATTGGTGGTATGAAAAGCTAATCGCCAAGAATGCCGATATGATCATATTCCAAAGCAGATACGATCAAGGTTCTTTTCTATCGAGAAATGGTTCTGCCGGTGAAAAGTGCAGGATAATCGGTGGAAATATCTGTACACCGTGGTTTGCCGCAGAATTTTCTGGAGCAAACAAGAGCAGATCTCTTCGTAATATCCTTTATATCGGCAGCATCAACATGCGCAAGGGGATTCGCTTTTTGCTGGATGCCTTTGAATTGCTGTGTGCCGATAACAATGATCTTACACTGACTATAATCGGTTTCGGTCCCGATGAGGAGAAGTTACGAGATCGCGTTTTGCATTCTACCGCTCGCAAGCAGATTAATGTCGTGGGGAGATGCAGAGATCCCTTTCCCTACTTGCAGGACACGGATGTGCTGGTCGTCCCTTCATTGTTCGACAGCTATCCCAATGTCGTATTGGAGGCGATCTTCACGGAGACTGCGCTCCTCGCCTCACGAACCGGAGGCATTCCGGAGATGCTGGAATACGACGAGCTCCTATTCGAGCCCGGATCGGCCGTGGCGATTCAAACGCGAATAGAAGGGCTGTATGATGAAAAAGCCTTTTCCCGTAATAAGGCCTTGGTAAAAAAACTTCGAGCCAAATTTGAATTCGACTGGGTCGCGGAATTCGAGAAGCTCATATATGCTATTCTGTAACCCCTGCCAGCTTTTCCCAGACATCCAACATCTTTCGGGCACTTGGAACCCAGCTTTTGAAGCTTTCCGCATGCTGAAGCCCGCGTCGGATCAATTCCCGTCGTTGTGTCGTATCGGAAACAAGCTGTTCAAACAGGTTCGCCAGTTCGTGGAAATCCTGGGGATCTTTCATCACCAGAGCTGCATCCCCTACAATTTCGGGAATTGCGAAAATTGGCGAGGTGATGACCGGGCAACCACAGGCCATTGCTTCGATATTGGGCATGCCGAATCCTTCGGCCAATGATGGAAACACGAAAAGCTTTGCACTGTTGTAAAGTTGAACAGCCTCTTCTTCCTCTACAAACCCGGCAAGAATGACCCGATTTTCTATGTTGAGACGTTGTAGTTCGGCACGAACCCTTTCGTTTTCCCATCGTCCTCCACCAATGACCAGCTTCATCCCGGAGTCGGTCCGTTTTTTTATAAATTCGGCAAAGGCACGCAAAAGAGTCCAGGGGTTTTTCCGCTCTGAAAAACGGCTTAAGTGAAAAATAAACGGTTCTCCGGGCTTCAGAAGCAAACGTTCCGGTGGCCGCCGCTCGTCCTCCGGCAGCAGCCGGTAGGCACTGTTAACAGCGTTATAGCAAACGCTCACCCGTTCCGGATGTACTCGAAAGTGCTCGACAAAGTAATTCTTGCTGGTTTGTGATACGGTAATAATATGGTCCATCTTCCGGGCATAGTATGGTACAAGTACTCTTTCGTGCAGCATTTCGGCATGTCCATAGAATTGGGGGACTAAAAGCTGCTCGACTCCATGGATGGTTGCCGTTTTCTTGCCCGCAGTGGCCCATATAGGGGCGAATACCGTCAGCGGAGTGAAATGAAGGACATTAAAATGGTGTCGGCGGAGAATTGCCGCCGCACGCAGGGGATTGCGGGGAATGAGGATCTCTTCGTCCACTTGTTTGTAGATCGAATTCTCGCTTGTTTCGTAGTGGATGAACACAAAGCGGAGTTTGGTATTCAGTTCCAGGATATGCTTCATCATTTCATGCAAATGATGGCCGCTCCCGCTTGTCCAATTGTCAAGTTGCTTTGAAAATACACCTATGGTAGGGTGGTTCATAGCTTACCCTCCGTCCGGGTAGCTTAGCGTATCCGGAGACAGAGAGCAAGCAGAAAGAGGTTAACGTAATGGCTAAGATTACCGTGCTGTCTATCTATGATCGTATTGCCTGCTTTCACACCTTACGGCCTTTCCTTCTTTATCGTGATCAAAAACTTTTCGATTACACAAACTCTGTTGATTTTTGCTTGCAGCGTGATCGTAATCGGATTCTCGTTATGGTTCGCTGGTTTCTTAAACCCGACCGGGTCGATATGGAGGTGATGCGTCGCCTTCGTGATAAATATGATCGCATCATTTTTTTTCATGATGATGCCGGCGGAGGGATACCCCGTGCACAGGTGTTGCCCTATGTAGACCGCTTTTATCAGAAAGCACTATTCCGGGATCGTTCTCTATACCAGCGTTCTCTCTACGGAAAGGAACTTTACTCCGACTATTTCCATCGCGAGCATGGTGTTGATGATCCGGACCCGATAACAAGGGCGGCGGTAGAAGATGCCGAACAATTAAAGAAACTAAGGCTTTCGTGGAATATCGGTATCGGTCAGTTCCCCAAAAGAAAGTACCGACAGCGTTTTGCCGTGGCTATGGCACGTCTGGTGGATCTCAAGCTTGTGAGAGCCTTTCATTCCCCTGTCCGCCGTGTCGCTTTTTCCAAGCTTTTCTCTGAGGAACGTGATATCGATGTACACGCACGCCTGGGATTGGTAAAGCAACCCAGCCTTGCGGAGCACCGCCGACTTATTTTACAAAAGATAGAGGGGGATCCTCGTTTTCTCACAGGTGAGGTTGGTCAGCGCCAATACAATCACGAATTGTCCAGGTCCCGAATAGTCCTCTCCCCCTTCGGCTGGGGTGAGCTCTGTTTTCGGGACTTCGAAGCGGTTCTTTCCGGTGCGGTCTTGCTCAAACCGGATATGAATCATTTGGAGACCTGGCCCGATATATTTGTTGCTGGTGAAACCTATATCCCTTTCGCCTGGGACGCAAAAGACCTGTTGGAAAAAGTAGATGCGATGCTGACGGATGATACCTTTTGCCGACGTATTGCTCAAAACAGCTATACTGCCTATCATGATCAGCTACAAAGACTTGATGAGCGATTTGAAATCATACTCCAAGATATAGTATCCGGGGAGGGGTAATTTCCATGACCCATATTTCAATGAAAGAGATCAGAGATTCGCTCCCGGAAGAAAAGAACCGTGCCGATTCTCTTTGGACTCGTTATATTCTTAGGCCGCTTTCGGTACCCGTTGCCTGGCTTTGTTTACGTTGGGGGCTACGGGCCAATATTGTTTCGTATCTTTCAGCCCTTATTTGCGTGTTTGCCGCTCTTCTGTTTGGATCGGCTTCCTTGGGCTGGGCGATTATTGGGGCTCTTCTTTTTAATGTGTTTGCTGTTCTTGATTGTGCCGATGGAAACATGGCGCGAGCCACTGGTACTACCGGGCCATATGGAGCATGGGCCGATGCAATCGGCGGATATGTGGCCTATGTTACGGTCTTGTTAAGCCTCGGCTATGCTGCCGCCGTTCGAAACGCACTTTTTTTTGCGTGGGAGCCCAAGGGTAATGTCTGGGTATTACTTGGGGGAGTAGCCGCCGCCTCTAATATTCTTATGCGGCTTGCCTTCCAAAGCTACCGAAATATTGCTCCTGAAGGAAAGGCGGAAGCAAAAAAGTCAATCGGTTTGGAAAAACTCCTGAGTGAAAATCTGGGTGTTACCGGGGTGTTGATGCCAGCGCTTTTTGTGGCCCTTCTTGCCGGAGGGCTGGGATATATTATGATTTTTTATACGGTTTTCTATGGGTTGGGATGCGTACTGGTCCTCCTTAAATTGATTCGGAAGGTAGAGCATGTTTCGAGAAAGAAATGAGACCTACATGCTGCTTTTTGTGGTGGTCGATACCTTATCAACCATCCTTGCCTTTTGCGCCGCAGTTGCCGTTCGTTTTATCATTCAGGAAGCAAATCTATTCGAGTTCTATGCCATCGATCTTCGGGAATATATGTATATAGGCCTGGTTCTTGCTTCTTCGCAGGTGATGGTCTTCTATTTTATGGATTTGTATCGTCCGGGGAAGGTTGGCCTGGTAACCGATGAGTTTAATCGGGTAGTACTGGGGACAATCGTCACCATCTTCATGGCGCTGGGTGTTATTTTCTTTCTCAAGACCCATCGATATAGTCGTCTGGTCGTACTCTATTTCGGAATTCTGAATGTCGCTTTTGTTTCCCTCGGCAGGGCTATTGCCAGATTCTTCATTAAGAAAATGCTCTTGAAAGGCCGGCGTATACGCCTTATTCTGGTTCTCGGTACCGGCAGAACCGCAAAGCAGTTCGAAGAGGTAATTCAACGAAACCGGCTTTACGGCTATCTGGTCAAGGCCTTTGTCCGGCTCCCTGAAGAGGGAGAGGTAAAGGTCGAAAACGATAAAATCCTTGGTTCGTTTGAGGACATTCCCCGGCTCCTAACCGAGATCAGGCCTCATCACGTTATCTTTGCATGTGATTCCACCAGCAGTGATATGCTCCAAAGGGCAATACAGATGTGCAATCATGAAGGAATCCATATGCATGTGATACCCAGTTTCAGCGAATTGATTACTTCAAAGGGCCGGCTTGAGAGCCTTGAAGGAATTCCTCTCATCACTTTGCGCGATATCCCTGCTCGAAGGGGCTTTAATCGTTTTTTTAAGCGTTTGTTTGATATTATCTTTTCCCTGTTGTTTATCATCCTTTTTTCTCCCTTTTACATCATTATTGCTCTGGCGATCAGGCTTACATCAAAAGGGCCTGTCTTCCTTTCACAGGAGCGTGTTGGACTCGACAACAAGTTATTCAAGGTACTGAAATTTCGTACCATGTCTGTGCAACAGCCGGGGGATTCCGATATCATCTGGACCACCAAGAACGATCCCCGAGTAACACCTGTTGGTCGAATCTTGCGAAAATTGTCCCTTGACGAAACCCCGCAGTTTTTTAACGTATTTACGGGAACGATGTCGGTCGTCGGCCCCAGACCGGAGCGCCCCTATTGGGTCGAACAATTTAAAGAGCGCTATACCGGCTATATGCAGCGTCACGGCATGAAGGCCGGTATCACCGGATGGGCTCAAGTCAACGGCCTTCGCGGCGATACCTCCATCGAGGAACGGGTGGCCGCCGATATCTATTACATTGAGAACTGGTCGATTCTGCTCGATCTAAAGATTATTCTGCTTACCCCTTTTAAAAGTGTTATCGACAGGAATGCCTATTAGATGAGAATGCACATTTGTTTTATCATAACCCGCGGAGATTCCATCGGCGGTGCCCAGATCCATGTTCGTGATATGGCCATAGCCCTGCGTAAAGATGGTCATGATGCCTCGGTTTTGGTTGGCTCTCCAGGGGATTTGACTGATCAACTGGAGCGAGCAGGGATTCCCTGGGAACATGTCCCTCTCCTTGTTCGTCCCATTCGTCCATGGAAGGATCTTCGCGCCGTTTTCTCTGTCGCTTCGAGGCTTCGGCGTCTGAAGCCCGATCTGGTTTCCTGCCATACCGCCAAAGCGGGTATGGTTGGGCGACTTGCCGCTTTCGTTGCGGGCCGGCCTTCTATTTTTACCGCCCACGGCTGGCAGTTTGCCGATGGAATACCCGGCAAGCAGGCAAAAGCGGTATTGCTTATTGAAAAGCTTATCTCGCCATTGTGCCGCAAAGTCATTACGGTCAGTCGGTATGATTATGATCTTGCTGTGCGCAAACGTGCGGTGAACCCTAAAAAGATGCTTACTATTCACAACGGCCTTCCGTGGATGGAGGATCGGGACAGCTTCGGGGCGTCCCCTGCCGAAAGGCCCTGCCGCTTACTCATGGTCGCCCGGTTTCAGGAGCAGAAAGACCACACCAGCCTTTTGACTGCTCTCGGCGGTTTAAAAGAGCTTTCATGGGAGCTTGATCTGGTCGGAGACGGCCCCGGTATGGAAGCCGAGAAGGAACGTGCCCGGGACTTGGGATTGGAAACGCGTATCGAATTTTCGGGTCAACGGCTAGATGTTCCCGAGCGGATGGAGAAGGCCGATATCTATCTGCTTATCAGCAATTGGGAGGGCTTTCCCCGTAGTATTATTGAGGCAATGCGAGGGGGACTGCCGGTGATCGCCAGCGATGTCGGCGGCTGCAATGAATCGGTTGCCGAGGGGGAGAGCGGCTTTTTGGTTCCCAGAGGCGATGCAGAGCTTTTGCGGAAGCGGATCGCCACACTGATCAACGACTCCGCCCTGCGTCGGCGAATGGGGAGGACCGGTCGCCGGCGTTATGAAGAGTATTTTACCTTTCAGATCATGTATGAGAAAACAGTTGAACTCTATCGTGAGGTTTTGGCGTAATCCAAAGCGGAATCCATTTTCTCTTGTGAAATGGCCCGCCATACGATAAGATGCCGATAAGGAATAACGACATGAAGAAATATTTTAGTGCCCTATGTGCAATTATGTTCTGCCAGATCATCTTGTCTCCAATCTGGGCTATGGATTTTACCATGATGGGAGAGGATGAGGATTGGCTTCCTCCTGCGGGAGAAGAATACCTGGCTTTTAACTTCGCCGGTTTTCTTACGGCGGAGAAGCGAGAGGAATTGTTGGACGATCAGGCGGATCTTCCGAGCTTCTTCGACGAAGAGCGGCTCAGTTTCGATTATCGTACTCAGTTATTTCAGATGTTCATCGATGGATCGCTACTCGATGACGGAACGTACAGTGAACAGGAGCCCTATCTGGGGGGAAGATACTTCTACCTCAATGATGCCTATCTCAAAACCAACCTCGATCGGTTTCAGCTCAAGGTTGGGCAGGGCCCCCATCACGATGTGGTTGATACCCCCTATAGCCTCTTTATCTCCTCGAACGATTTTTCCGTGCTTCATGCCGAGATCGACTACGACGGGGATTTCTTCTTTTACAAGACCCGCTGGGTCAGCATGAACAACGACAGTTCGCAGATCTATTATGGATCGGATGATGATTGGAGTAGTATGACGACTACTACATGGCCGGACGCTGACCCTCCAGATGGTGAGACCTACTGGCTCGACAAGGGGATGAATTTCAAGGTCTACGGTTTCAACCTCGGCGAGGGGTGGCGGGTCGGATTCGAGGATGTAGTGGTCTATCTCGGCCGCTCCTTTGATGCCAACTATTTTTTCAATCCCATTCCGCAGTATTTTCTCCAGTTGATCACCAGCGAGGACGGAAATCCCTGGGTACAGGCCGGAAATACCAAGAGCATGATGGGCTTTTTTGTCGATGTAACCCGCGATGATTGGGGGGCGGAGACACAGCTTCTGATTGACGATATAAACCTAAGTTTTCTTCCCTTTGTGCCCGACCGCAGCTTCAAGGACAAGATTGCCTGGAATATAGGGGGATGGAAGGACTTCAGTTTCGGTACCATGGGTTTCCACCATGCCGGAGCCACCAAATACACCTTTGAATCGACCCGGACCATTGAAAGCGACGGTAGCTGGGGAGATGTCGGATACGTGGATGTTCCTTACAGCATTCTTCCCTACGAGTATGCCTACTATCCGGTAAACGAATATACCTTGAAGAACGGAGAGCAAATGGCCATCCCCTACGAGGACCTCTATGCCGGGTACAAATACGGGGAAAACAACCTCGCCTTTCTTGTCGATTACGAAAATCTGATGTTTGCCGGTACTCCTCAGGAATTTAAGCTATATGCCTCTTTCGAGTATGTGATGAACGGATCCAAGTCTCCTTCCAACCCCTGGCATGAATACGATAGCCCGCGTAATTCTGATATCGAGGATTCTGCCTGGTGTATGTTCACCGGAGCCCCTATCGAGTATGTCTTCAGGGCAAAGGCGAACGCCCGTAAACCGATCGGCGACTTTACCGTGCTGATGGAGGTGCAGGCCGGTTATGTTATCAATGGCGCAGAACTGATCGAGGTTGATGCAAACTATGAAGATTATAACACAATCGATTGGACCGAACCGAAGATCTATGTACCGCAGAATGGAAACAATTTTCCGATTTTTGGGGTCACCGTCGGGTTCAATTATTCCTGGCGGCTTAAGTAGCGGAACGGACGACAACGCATGACGGTGGCGGGACTATTTCGCGTTCTTTTTGTCGATAAAAGCTCTCATCGGTTTGTAGAGTTTTTTCGCTACTTTTTCGTGTCTGCAATTTCTCTTGTTGCCGACTTCTTGCTGCTTTTCCTGTTGACCAGTGTGGCAGGTATTCACTACCTGATCTCCTCGGTCTTTTCGTATATGGCAGGTCTGATCGTCAACTACCTTTTGAGCACGTATTGGGTCTTTGCCAAGCGAAGAGTTTCCAACCGTGCCGTTGAATTTTCGGTGTTTGCTCTTGTCGGAGTTATCGGCCTGGGGGTCAATGAAATCCTCATGTGGCTGTTTACCGATGTTTTGATGCTCTACTATATGCTTTCACGTGTTTTTTCAGCGGGGATTGGATATGCCTGGAAATATGTCGTTAGAAAAATCATCCTTTTCCGATAAGCAGACGGACCGTTTATTATTAGCGGTCCTTATTGCTTTTACCCTTTTTGTTCGGCTCTACTTTTTGCAGATGATCAATGTCGGGCCGGATGAGATTGATTACTGGTTTAGTGCCAAGCGGCTGATAGGGCCAGGTGCATACCCTGATTTAATGCACAGGACGATACGGTGGGCAATTATTCTCCCTACGGCCTTTTTTCAGCTCCTTTTGGGGATGCATCCTCTTGTCTACTACGTTGTTCCTGTTTTCAATTCACTTGTACAGACGGTGCTCCTCTTCCTCTTGGGAAAGCATTTGTTCGGCAGGGGGGTATCGTTTTATGCGGTGCTGCTTTTTACCGCCTGGCCTTACATGTGGCGTACGGGAAGCCAAATTCGCCCTGCCGTTTTTTCTCTTACCTATGTCCTCGCCGCACTTTGCTTGCTTTTTTTCTACCTTGAACATGCTCAGGATGATTCCCGTCGAAGCAGGCTCTGTTTCGTCGGGTCGGTTCTTGCATTATTTCTGGCCTATGAAAGCAAGATAACAAATCTCTATTTTCTTCCGGGAATTCTCATTGTTCTCCTTCTGCGGCACCGTCGGATGGGACCGGCAATACGTTATGGCCTCTATCTTTTGGGACTCTATGTCATCGAGCACGTTGCCTACTTCGTGGCTGTTGGTGATCCTTTGGGGCGGCTCGGCATTATTGCAAAAAATCATCTTGCTTCCTCGTATGCCGACAAGTTACCGAAATCGTTCTGGGGGCTCTTCGAGCGCTATACGATCTATCTTGAGTTCCCGTGGCATCTGTTGCTTATTGCCTTTGTTGCCGCTTCCATCTACCTGCTTGCCAAGAAAAAGCCGTGGATTCGGGAATTGACGGTTCTTCATGCCAGTTTTTTCTTTTTCCTTACCTTTATGGTGAAGAGCATAAAGCCGATCGTTCCTGTAGAGGCATTTCTTGACCGTTATTTTATTGCCTGCCTGCCGACGATGTCTCTCGTTATTGTATACGCTCTTCATGAGCTTCTGCCCCTATCGATAGTAGGTGAACTAAATCGACGAGGTGTATTGATCTCTCTTACTGCCGGGCTTTCTGTGGTGATGTTGCTGATAACAGCTCTTCCGATGCCGAAGTCGATCGAACGCTTCTATACTCCGTTGCAGCGGATTCATGATCATCCCATTGCCAAGACCTTTGAATTCCAGCATCTCATTGCCTCTGCTATCGAGGAGAATATTCCAATTTTAAGTGTCGATACCCGAAAGCCGCTGGACACTGCCAACCGTGTATTTTTTGATGACCCGAAAAAGGGTAGATGGGCTCGTCCCATTGGAAAACTGGAAATCGAGGGCCATGTTGTATACTACCTCGATGGTATCGGAAATGTCCCTTTTGCCTTTGATGTTCAGGAGGGAAGCACGAACGTTTTATGGTGTGATCGTTTTAACTTCGATATGACTATGTTGAAGTTGCGGGAAATACCCAATTTAGGTGATATATATGAGTGAAGCATCCGAAATGAATGGACTGTCGATTGTCATCCCTGCCTATAACGAGGAAAAGGCCATAGTAGAGACCATCGAACACGTGACTGGGGTTATGGAGCCGTCCCAAACGCCTTATGAGGTGGTTCTGGTAAACGACGGCTCTACGGATAAGACTGCGGTTATTATTCAATCGTATCTCCATGATCATCCCCAGCTTGCCGAGCGGGTTCGCCTTGTCGAGCATGCGCACAATCGTGGATATGGGGCCAGCCTGAAGACCGGTATTCGAGCGGCAAAGAATGAAGCAATCTGTATTACCGATGCCGACGGAACCTATCCAAATAATCGCATTCCCGAGCTGTTCGGAATGTTCCGTGAACGGGGATTAGATATGGTGGTAGGTCGGCGGAGTTTCAAAAAATTACCCACGCTGACCAAACCGGCAAAATGGTTTATTACCAAGCTTGCAAGTTTTCTGGTTGACGATAAAATTCCTGATATAAATTCGGGATTGCGGATATTTCGGCGTTCGATTGCCGTGAAATTTTTTCCGATCATCTGCGATGGTTTTAGTTTTACAACCACAATTACCCTTGCGATGTTTTCAAATGGATATCAGGTTCATTATGAACCAATTGAATACTTCAAGCGGAAAGGAAAATCGAAAATAAGGCCGATTCGGGACACCATCAATTTTATCCAGCTTATTATTCGTACCGTTGCCTATTTTAACCCGCTGAAAGTATTCGTTCCTGTGAGTCTCTTGCTTTTCCTTGTTGGGTTCTTGCTTTTCATCATCGGACGGATGGGGATTTTCTTCGCCGAAACGCCGAACGATACCATCACGATACTCTTTGTGGGTGGTATACAGGTTTTGGCTACCGGAGTGATTGCAGATATGATAGCCAAGAAAAAAGATTGATGGAATGAGAGATGAATCGTAGGCGCAGGGTTTTTGTCCGTAATGCTCTTATGGCCATAGACGGTATTGTGACCTTTTTTTCTTTCATAGTTGCTTACTATGTTCGTAACACGCCGTTTTTTTTCGGTCTTAAGGCCCTGTTTCCCTTTTCGAACTATTTCCCCTATCTTCTCATTTCACTGGTTTTTTGGTTGTTGCTCCTTCGCTTCTTCAATAATTATGCCTTTCTCGGGGGAGGAAAGAAGTCGTGGCGTAGGATTTTTGTCAATTTACTGCCGGTGGAATTGGTCGGACTTGCTCTTCTTACCATGATCCTTTTCTTCCTTCGTGATCAGATCATTAGTAGGACCTTTCTTCTCTTTTTTGCGGCCATTAATTATCTTATGCTTCTGATGACCAAGATATTAACCATGGCCTATTTTCTGCGGGAAGGAAAGATAAAGAAGTACCATCGCCGGGCTTTGTTGGTTGGCAATAAAAGATCTGTCGATTACTTCCTTTCCACTGAAAAACAGATGCCGGAGCTGTTGTTCGACATCATCACACAATCTGAGTTCATTATCAACGCAGATGCCGTTTTAAACGAGAAGGAGCAAGAGGAACTGTCCGAGGCAATTCTTGATTTTATCTGGAACAATGTGGTCGACGAGGTGATCTTTGCCTATTCTGATTTGAACCTTGCCTCCATCAGTTCGCTCGTTACCGAATGCGGACGAATGGGCATATCGGTCAACGTTGTTCTGGATACCTCCAACATTGAGTTTCGCAAAAGTGAGGTTGATGTTGTAGGACCATTCAATATTATCACGTTCCAAACCTTCGACTATTCCCCGGTTCAACGTTTGGTAAAGAGACTTACCGACATTAGCGCCGGTATTATCGGAACTCTTATATGTTCATTGCTTTTTGTTGTTATTGCTCCTCTGATTAAGATAACTAGTCCCGGGCCCATACTTTTCAGGCAAGTAAGGAAAGGAAAGAACGGTAGAAATTTCGTACTTCTTAAATTTCGGACCATGTGCCTCGATGCGGAAGATCAGAAAAGGTCGTTACTGGATAAAAACGAGATGCAAGGCCAAATTTTCAAAATGAAATATGATCCGAGGATAACCCCCTTGGGAAATTTTCTGCGTAGGACAAGCCTTGATGAATGGCCGCAGTTCATCAATATTCTGCGCGGTGATATGTCTCTTGTTGGGACCCGGCCGCCAACGGTAGAGGAGTTCGGCTCCTACAGAAATTACCATCGTCGGAGGCTCAGTGTGAAACCCGGTTTGACTGGCCTTTGGCAGGTGAGTGGGCGTAACGATATTTCCGATTTCGAGGAGATCGTTAAACTTGATACCTGGTATATCGATCACTGGTCGATATGGCTTGATCTTAAGATTATTCTAAAAACGTTTCTGGTTTTGTTTCGAGGGAGATAATCCTCCCCGTCTGGATTATTACATCCGGCCGGGGTATACTCATTACCTTGATAAAGAAAGAACAACAGGACTATGTCATGACAAAGAAAACCACACAGTTTCGGAATTTACTTGCCTCCGATCGTCTCGAATTTATCCTCGAGGCGCACAACGGTATCAGTGCGAAAATCGTCGAAGAGGCTGGTTTCAAGGGGATCTGGGGAAGCGGCCTTTCCCTTTCTGCTCAGTACGGGGTACGTGACAACAATGAAGCAAGCTGGACTCAGGTTCTGGACATGCTCGAGTTTATGTCCGATGCCACCACGATACCCATCTTGCTCGACGGCGATACCGGTTACGGCAACTTCAACAATATGCAGCGGCTGGTGCGTAAGCTCGAACAGCGTGATATTGCCGCGGTTTGTATTGAGGATAAGCTTTTTCCCAAGACCAATAGTTTTATTAAAGGGACTGCTCAGCCTTTGGCTGACATCGAGGAGTTCTGCGGTAAGATCAAGGCCGGAAAGGATGCCCAGGGCGACGATGATTTCTCCATCATTGCACGGGTCGAGGCCTTTATTGCGGGCTGGGGGCTGAAGGAGGCAATGCGCCGGGCGGAAGCCTATCGGAAGGCCGGAGCAGATGCTATTCTCATGCACAGTGCTCTGTCGGTACCCGATGAGATCCTTGCTTTTAAAAAGGAGTGGGGCGACCGGCTTCCGGTGGTCATCGTTCCGACAAAGTACTATGCTACCCCTACGGATCAGTTCAGAGAGGCCGGCATTTCCATCGCCATCTGGGCAAACCACATGATACGAACGGCCATTGCCTCGATGCAGAAGAATGCGGCCACCCTTATGGCCGAAGAGTCTCTCATGGCCATAGAGGATTCCATCGCTCCGGTAAAGGAAATATTTCGCCTTCAGGGGGCGGCTGAGCTGCAGGAGGCTGAAAAACGCTATCTTCCCAAACGGGGAAAGGCGGTTCGGGCCGTGATCCTTGCCGCCAGCCGCGGTAAGGAGCTTGGTGAACTTACCGAAAAACGGCCTAAGGCGATGGTCCCGGTCTCCGGCCAGCCCCTTCTTGCCCATGTGGTGGACGGTTACAATTCCGTCGGCGTGAAGGATATCACCGTTGTCAGGGGATATGCAAAAGAGACAGTCAATCTTTCCAATATAGATTATGCGGATAACGACAACTTTGAGAGCACCGGAGAGCTTGTCAGCCTTTCCTGCGCCCTCAAGTCCCTTGCCTCGGAAGATACCGGCAAGGAGTTGGTCGTTTCCTACGGTGATGTCCTTTTTAAGAAGCATATCCTCCAACTACTGCTCGAAAGCCATGCCGATTTTTCCATCGTGGTGGATACCAACTGGAGTGAAAGTGTTAATAAGGGCAGGTTTGCCGACTATGTTCAGTGCAGCCGCCCCTACGGCCGCGATGCCTTCGGCCAGGAAATTTCATTAACCGAGATGAGTGAACATCTGCCCGAAAAGAGGACCCATGGCGAATGGACCGGGTTTCTTAAGGTCTCTGCCGATCACCGTCTTCTCCTTGGCAAGCTTGTCGAAAACCTTACGGTGGAAGATCCGTATGCGCGGATGAGTGATCTGCTCAACGCTTTGGTTGCCAACGGTGAGCGTGTGAGGGTTATCTATACGACTGGTTACTGGCTCGATATCGACACGCTGGAAGATGTCGTGCTTGCCGGAAACCTCTTCTAACACCGGAGGGCTGTAATGATTGAAGCCGATCTTTTTGTGCGCCAGGCTTTAGAACGGGGGTTCGGCCTTTGGAGCGGGGTTCCCTGCTCCTACCTGAAACCCTTTATCAACCATGTTATCGATGATCCTGCCGTTCGCTATATCCCGGCGGTCAACGAGGGGGATGCCGTTGCCATTGCTTCCGGAAGTCATCTTGCGGGAATTCGGGGTGTGGCCATGTTCCAAAACTCCGGGCTGGGAAATGCGGTAAATCCGCTGACCAGCTTGAACAATACCTACCGTATTCCGGTCTTGCTGATCGTTACCCTCAGGGGAGAACCTGGGGCTCCGCCCGATGCGGTACAACACGGCCTCATGGGGCCGATAACTACCGCCATGCTTGATGTGCTTCAGATTCCATGGGAGTACTTTCCAGACGAGGAATCAAAAGTGAGCGAGGCCCTCGATCGGGCCATTACCTCCATGAATGGCACATCTCTTCCTTATGCTTTGGTGATGCGAAAGGGATCGGTGGCAAAGAAGGCGCTGAAAAGCAGCATGGAAATTCGTGCCCCGAAAGTTGGCCGGCGTGGCGGTGCCTTCTTCGAGACCGAGGCAAACGCAAGCCGTAGCGACATGCTCAAGGCTATTCTTGATGCAGCCGGCGATGATGTACCGATTCTCGGGACCACCGGTTATACCGGACGAGAGCTTTATGCGATCAACGACCGATCGGGCAACTTTTATATGGCTGGTTCCATGGGCTGTGTTTCAAGCATCGGCCTCGGTATCTCCACGGTACGATCGGGAAGGGTTATTGCCGTGGACGGAGACGGAGCGATCCTCATGCGTATGGGGGCTCTTGCGACCAACGGCTACCAGCGTCCCGAAAACCTTGTGCATATCGTCCTCGACAACGGCATGCACGAATCTACCGGCGGTCAGGCCACCGTTTCCGCTTCCGTTGATCTCTGTGCCGTAGCCGCCGCCTGTGGTTATCGTAATGTTTTTGAAACCAGGAGTCCGGAAGAGCTTCGGGACCTCTTGTCCCAACATGATCTTTCCGGCATCACCTTTATCAGGGCTCGGACGATTCCCGGCAGTCCGGAAAACCTGCCCAGACCTACGCAGCGGCCGGAGGAGCTTTCAAAGCGCTTTGCCGCTTTCTTACAAAACCGATAATGCGCGATAGCGAAGGAGAAATGAGCGTATGACGAAAAAGAGACCTGTTATTCTGCTTAACCCCGGCCCGGTAACCATCAGCGACCGGGTGAGGGAGAGCCTGCAGAGAGAAGATATGTGCCACCGTGAGCCTGATTTTGCAGCTTTGATGCTTGATGTCAAGAAACGGCTTGCTGCGATCTATGAAGGTGGAAGCGAACATTTCGAGGCCCTGGTGATGACCGGAAGCGGAACCTGTGCCGTTGAGGCGATGATTTCCAGCCTTCTTCCTTCCGACGGAAAGCTGCTGGTGATTTCAAACGGGGTCTACGGCGAGCGAATTGCGTCTATGGTCAAGACCCATGGAAAGCAGATGGTGCTGGTAAAAAGTCCCTGGCCCGATCCGATGAATCTTGCCGAGGCGGAGCGGCTTTTGAAGGAAGATCCTTCCATTACCCATGTTTCCGCTATTCACAACGAAACCACCACCGGGCGGCTTAACGACCTTGATGCTCTTGGTGCCTTGTGTGTCACATACAATAAGCCGATGCTCCTGGATGCGGTCTCCAGTTTTGGCGGCGAACGAATCGAGCTTGAAAAATGGAACGTTGCCGCCCTTGCTTCCACGGCAAACAAGTGTATCCACGGTATCCCCGGTCTCAATTTCGTTCTTGTCAGAAAAGATCTTCTGGAACAGGGCAAGAGTGCCGCCGCCACCCTGTATCTCGATCTTTTTGCCTATTACCAAAAACAGAAAGAGGGTTTTTCTCCCTTTACCCAGGCGACCCATGTTGCGGTCGCACTCCAGGAAGCCTTGAAGGAGTTCGAAGAGGCAGGCGGCTGGAAGACGCGGAACGAGCGTTACCGGGAACTTTCGGTTCGTATTCGTGCCGAACTTGATGCCATGGGTATCCGCCGCTTCTTAAAAGAAGATGAATACAGTTCCATGCTTTCGAGCTTTCACCTGCCCGAGGGCTACAGCTATGAAGAGCTCCACGATGAGCTGAGAAAAGAAAACTTCATCATCTATGCTGGACAGGGCGGACTCTTTCATTCGATTTTCCGCATCGCCAATATGGGTGATCTTTTTGATGCGGATATCGATAGGCTTTTGGCTGTTTTCCGTCGGCTCATGGATTCCCGGAAATAGGACGTTTCCGATGCCGATGGGAGTAAAAACGGCGGTGATTCTTGCCGCCGGCCGGGGCACCCGCCTCGGAAAACGCGGTCTTGAAGCGCCTAAAGGGTTTTTGCAGATCGGAGAAAAGCCGATTATCCAGGAATCCCTGGACCGGCTCAAGGCCGCCGGGGTTGAAAAGGTTGTTATCGTTACCGGGCATTTGGCCCATTTCTACGAAAAACTTGCAGCAGATTCCGGCGGTTTTGTCAGAACCGTCCATAATCCCGACTATGCCGATTCCGGTTCCATGTACAGCCTCTATCAGGCCCGCAAGGTCCTTGGGGACGCGGCCTTTTTCCTTCTTGAATCGGATCTTATCTACGAAAGCCGTGCCCTGGCGGTGCTGAAGGAGCAGTCTGAATCCGATTGTATCCTCATGTCGGGTTTTACCGGCAGCGGAGACGAGGTGTGGATCTATGCTCCCGAGGGCTATCTTGTCGATATGGGAAAGGTGCGGGAAACCTTGACTGGGCCTCCTTGCGGGGAACTTGTTGGGGTCAGCCTCCTCTCGCCCGAGGGCTACAGTCGCCTCTGTATCGAGGCGGAACGGCTTTTTTCAGAAAGCCTCAAGGTCGAATATGAGACAGCCCTTGTTGCCTCTTCCCGGAAAAAGCCGATCGCCTGTCACCTCGTTTCGGATCTGGTCTGGAGTGAGATCGACGACGAGTCTCATCTTCAGCGGGCGAAGACGCGTATCTATCCCCGATTGTCTTAGAATCTTAAAAAAGGAAGCTACATGCCTTGTACAGTACAAAAACAAAGGAGAGCAAACCTATGGCGGGAAAAGAATGTTAAGGTGATGTTTCTCGCTTCACTTGTCTTCTTTTTTTCCGTTTCCCGGCTTTTTGCCTTTAGAACCTACGGCACCGATTCGCCTCAGGTTGTCGAGCTGCAGCGACTTTATACCCTGGACGGCAGGGCCTTTCCCATCTCCGGCTTCCCCCTCTCCGGGGAAGATCTTAGAAAGCTTACTGTGACGATTTCCCGTGATAGCGACGACCCTGCCCTCCGGGAAAAAGCAAGACAGATCCTCAACTCGCTTGAACTTCCGAAAGAGGGTGAGGCCATCTACGGCCAGGGCTTTGATGCCGGTTTCGAGGCCAATGTCCATGATTCCTACGCCTGGGATCCCTATCGTGCTTTCTATAACGAATTTGTCGATTATCCTGCCATGCTCGATTACAGCCTCTTTGCGGAGCAGAAAAGCTCTTCCGGCTATTCAGGCATGGAAATTTCCGCCTTTGTGCAGCGGGAATATGAAGATGGCAACATGCCGGAGGTCAACCTTATTTCCGGTACCTCCGATGACCCCATCAAGATGGAGAACTACTTTATCTCTTCGGGATACTTTGCCTGGGAGGGAGACCATCTTTCCCTGCGTCTGGGCAGGTCGCCGGTCCACTATGGAGACTCCCGCTTTTCGTCATTTCTTCCCTCCGATCGCCTGCCGTTCCTGGATGCCTTCGAATACCGCTATAAAGTCGGTCCCTTGCGGATGGTCAGCTATTTCGGGACTCTCGAAAATCGCGAGTCGGAAGAAGAGGCTGCCTTTTTTGCCGGTAAAGGACTGGAAATAGACGGAACGGACGATTACCTTACGGTGGATGAGGATGGTAATTTGGTGTGGGATTATGCTGATCAGGGTACCGCCGATGAGGTTCTTGATGCGGCCTTCGCCCGGACCATCATTCTTAATTCCATGCACCGCTTTGTGTTGGAATTGCCGAAGTTCTCCTTCGGGGTGACCGCACATCTGTTGATTGCCCGTGAAAATAATGCCCTGCACATTGCCGACATCTTTCCGGTCTTCAGCTGGCATAACGGCAGTGTGGGAAGCAACAATATGAGCCTGCTTTTCGACGGGCTGTGGAATGTCACCCCCGGACTCGATTTGTACGCTCAGGCCGGATGGGACGATATCAATGCAACCGATCTGATCGGTATTCCCGACAAGGGATCGATTCCGACCATCGGGGCTTATCTTCTCGGCGCCGATTGGGAGGGAAATCTCAACCTTTCAGAAAAAACGCTTCCGATCGGTCTGATTACCGAGGTGGGAACGACCCACTATCTGTGGGGAAACTTCTATGCCTGGTCGGAGAAGCGAAAAGATGGAATTTACTTTGCCAGGGCCATCTATCGTTAC
Organism: Sediminispirochaeta bajacaliforniensis DSM 16054; assembly: GCF_000378205.1. Classification (NCBI taxonomy): domain Bacteria; kingdom Pseudomonadati; phylum Spirochaetota; class Spirochaetia; order Spirochaetales; family Spirochaetaceae; genus Sediminispirochaeta; species Sediminispirochaeta bajacaliforniensis. The sequence continues at coordinate 27,122 of NZ_KB899425.1, forward strand.
CGTACCCAGAGCGGTGTTCATGCCATTCCCCTGACCAGCCCCTACGGGCCGGGTGCCACCTGGATCGAGGGAACCTTAAAGGTCGGTGGGAAGCAAGGCCTTTCCAGTGAGCTATTCTTTTCCTATCTTGATCACAACGAACTTGCATCCCTTATTTCGACGAATTATTACTCTTCCGATGAGATAGAGGATGCGGACCATGTGCAAAGCATTGCCTCTGCCCTGACGTTTCGCTACGGTTTTCCTGTGGGAAAACGGTGGGAGAGTTCCCTCTACACGTCCCTGTGTTACTACAACTATGATGGTTTTTCTTGGCCCGAGCTTGTATTCGGGTGCAGGATCCGTGGGAGTCTGATATCTTCATTTATGGATACTTTCGAAGGGGAATGAGTCCTGTGTTCCACCTGCTACACAGCATGTGTTTATAAAAAGCCGCCCGGCCGGGCGGCTTTTTTTGTTTTTGTACTGTCCGGAATCCTGGTGGCTCGTCAGAATAAACTGGATTGCTTGGCAGCGTTTTCTCCGGCGATTCGTCCCGTATTCATTGCAAAAGACATGGTAAGGCCTTCCAGGTCGGGATAGGTATTGTCATACATCCCCCCCGCATCCGCTCCTGCAACGAAAAGTCCCTCAACCGGTGTTCCGTCTTCTCTGACCGCCTGGGTCTCTTCATTAATCCTTACACCACCAATTGAACCGTACACGGAACCGCGGACCTTAATCGCATAGAACGGCCCCTTTTCGACGCTGAATTTAAGGTACGCCGGGTCTTTATAAAAATTATCATCATGGCCCGATGTGATGGCTTTATTGTAGCGAGCGACGCTTGCCGTGAGTTTATCAGGATTCATACCGGTTTTCGTCGCAAGCTCTTTTAGGGTATCGGCGGAAAACACAACATCCCCTTCAAAGGCTTTCAGGTCTTTCTGAAGGGTTGGGAGAGGAGCAATCGTGACATTCACGTCGTTTCCCCCGTCCTTGTGCGATAAACCTGAGCCGTTCATCTGGTAGGCACCGGTGAAGGGAATTCCATTTTTAATGAAGCTGTCTACAGATGCCTGATCCACAATGGTATAATATTCGCCGCCAGCCGAGAATGCTGCATTCCCCCAAATGACATTGTCATATACAACGCTTTCATCAACAAATCGCACCCCCTCTTTATTAACCCACATCAGAGGCACATCTTTTACCTGGAAGACTGCACTGTCCATATGATTGCTATATATTGCAGTTGAGTTCGCCAAGTCGCCAAGGTGAATTTGAATGACATGTTCTCCAAGCTTGTCTGCTCCCGCCGACCATGCCATATCCACGCCCTCTCCCTTGTTTCCAAGACCGAAATAGTTGTATGCATTGATCTCGCTTGCGGCTTTCAGCCTATCAGGATCGCCGCCGAATCCTCCGGTGCACAGGATCACGGATTTTGCATGTACCGTAAGTTTTCCCCCGTCTTCCGTTTCGGCAATAATCCCGGAGACAACACCGTCATTGACGATTAGTTTGTATCCACGGGTATTGAGCCTAAGATCAAGGCCGTACTCTTCTGCCATGCGCTTATAAAGGTTTGGAAAATCCTCTTTCGAATTTGTCCACATATGATAGGTTTTTGGGTAATCTACGTGGGCCTTCTGATCGATGCCAAGCCCAAGTTTTAGCCCTATTCCGTTTTCCATGAGCCACGTTATGGTGCTGCCGGATTTGTCGAGTACCGCCTTCATGAGAGGCCCGTTTGTCCTGTAGTGATTATATTCGATAAGATGCCTGAAAATGTCCTCCGTGGTAACGGTAAGGCCCTTCTCCTTTTGAAGAGGCGATTCCGTTGCAAGGAGTCCCATCCCGACGATTCCAAGCCCCCCTACATGATCTGTCTTTTCCAGGACCACCACCTTTGCTCCATTCTGAGCGGCGGCAAGGGAAGCCCCTGTTCCCGATGTTCCTGCACCGATAACGACAACATCGGCATTGATTTTTTCCTCTGCAGCGGGTCCTTGCTCTTTTCTTTTGAGATCCTGGGGCGTAAGCCCTGCTTTTGCCAAGGCTGCAGCGGCCGCCGCCTTTACGGCCTCACTTGTGATACTCGCTCCTGATATGCCGTCGATATCGAGGCTTTGTGTATCCAGAATCTTTTTCCCAAGTTTTTTTGCCGCCGCACCTCCTATCTCCGGGGTTTCCGAAGCAGCATCGATCTGGACACCCTCTATGGTGCCTGAATCTGTAAGCCTCAGGGTGACGGTAACATTACCACCTAGTCCCTTTGCCGAAGCACTGTAACTTCCGGCTTTTCCGCTGCTTTTTCCACAGCCGAATACCAGCAGTGATAGGGATAAAAGGACAAAGAACAACACAAACGATAGAGTTGGCTTTTTCCATTGACTCATTCAACGTATCTCCTTTCTGTGATTTGACAAAATGACCGCGGTCATTTTTATTGACCATACGTCAAAGCAGAAAAGAAAGTCAATTATTCCGGTTTGAAAAGGTAGTATTATATCGATTTTTTATTATCTACTAAGCCGCGAAGGTAGGATTCCACGGCCCTTAGTCCATGTTCCGATAGATCGAATGCAGCCGTTGTCTCACACCAAAAGATGATTATGCCGAAGAGCAGGCTCTGAATAAAAAATCTTTCATGCTTGATGTCAATGTCGTCACGAAAGGAACCGTCACGGACACCTGCGGTGAGGATATTTTCAATCCTTTGCACGTGCATATTCGAATTTGCCTGATCAGGCGTCGGGCGTTCGTCAATAATGACTTTTAAAATTTCTCTGGAGAAATCAGGTCCGTTTTTATCCACAAATGTAAGATACTCATGTGTATATTCAAGCAGCTGTTCCGAAGCGGGAATCGCAGTGTTCCATATAATATTTCCGAACAGTTCGTCATTAAGTTTCGAAAGAATCTCGTTGAGGATATCCGCCTTCGAATTGAAATAGAGATAGAATGTGCCCTTTGCTACTCCGGTCTCTCTACAGATTCTACTTACTGAGATATTGTTATACCCGTATTGGCTTATTAGCGATATTGCCGTCTCAAGAAGCCGTTTTTGCTTATCCATCATCTCCATTAAATGCTATCCCTACAAGATAATAATTCTACTTGATACAAGAAGATCTCTCTACCGTTATTTTCTTTAACAACACGAGAATTTTCTCAAGATAGCACTTGAAATTAGATGCGGAATTCATGGTAATGTGATATCCTCGTTTACACCTATGTCAGCGGAGGATGAATGAATCGATTTTTTCTGATAATCTGTGTGGTCTTGTTCACCGCACCGCTATATGCGCAGGAATTGCCGATAAAGATAGGCAAGATTGATTATACCATTGAGGGCCGGACTCAGGAACGTCTTCTTGACGATTACCTCGATTTTGATAAAAAACGGCTTTTCGCAAATGAAGAGGAGCTGGCAGCGTATCTTGTGGGAAAGACCCAGGAGCTTATAAACTTACGGATCCTTGATACGGGTTCAATTGAGATTTCCGATCTGAGAGAAGAAGGGGATGTTCGGATAGCCGATCTTGCGGTATATGCCGAGGACACCTGGAATGTCGTTGTACTGCCCTATGGAAAGTATGACTCCAATGACGGACTTCTTTTGAGTCTCAGAGGAAGGGATTACAATTTTCTCGGATCAATGGAGGCCCTCAAGTTCAATCTTGATTATAGTTATAACGAGGACAATGAGCATGAGCTGGGTTTTACCAATGAAGCCGAGATTCCCTTCACAATTGGGAATGGTGAATGGATATATAACTTTTCGCAGGAACTTCAATATGTTGAGCATGATCCTCTGGAATATGATCTGAAAAACAGCATTTCATATCTTTTTTCCCTTGGAGACGTCTCTTTTAAGACTGCATTGGAACAGAACATGTATCTGCAAAACAGTTATGACGATGACAACGATGAAGAACAGCATGAGAGTTATATGGAGTCCGCCCTTTGGTTGAACGGCAGCGTTCCTCTTGGGTTTTCTCTTGCACACAAGGAGGCGGTATATTCCGGTACACCAGGGATCTCCTGGTGTTACGGCCTTGGTGAGACGCTTCGTGACGAGCGACGGGGCCTTACGGCTTACTATGACCACACCTTATCTTTTGGCAGGATTGACTGGATCGGAAATTTTCGAAGAGGCCTCGAATTTGATCTCTCCGAAGGGAATTCCTATGATACCTTCGATGATCATTGGACCTTTGACATGGATTTTACCGTTGCTGCCCATCAGACATGGGGCTGGGGGGGCGTAAATAGCAGGGTGGGAGGATTTTATATCTTCTCTGATGGTGACGACCGTGACAACCAGGGTGGTCCTCTTCGCGGTATTCTTGATGACGACATCGACGATACTACCGCAGGTTTGTATATGAATCTTGATTTTCCCTTTAAGATGTGGATATGGTTTATGAGCCGTTGGTTTGAGGGCCATCTCTCTCCGTTCTTTGATGCGGCCATGTTCAGAACCGTTGACGACGGTTTTAGTTCCGACAACGTATATTATACGGCCGGCCTTGAGGGTTTTGCCTTTGCCAAGGCGGCCCGGAGTCTCTACCTTCGTGTTTCTGTCGGTATTGACTTGAAAGCGGTGATAGAGGATGGGGCAAGCCCGCTTGATTCTCCCGAGCTGTTTATAGGTCTTGGCCACCATTATTAATAATCGGTACTATTTTTCGTTTGAGAAGCCCTTCGATCTCTTCTGTCGTCGAGGGGTTTTTTTATATAATACCAATATCTATGAGACAGATTTTTGTGGCGACGAAGCTATCGAAAGGTATCATTAAGCTACTATACTCACGCGTACTGCCCAACGTTTCCGGTACCTATCGTGATGAATTCGTACGGCAACGGTTCCACCAGAACAATCTCAAAATATTCCTGCTGTCAATTTTTCTTCTGATTGAACAGGGTGTATATGCTTTGTTCATCGCATCGCCCCATTCTGTTTTGCATCAAATATATGTATATTCTGCCGTGTCGATGATCTTTTTCTCATTGATCAGCGGATATCTGCTTTTTCGGCCACCGAAACATACAACTATATTCCATAACGTGTATGAGATTATACCGGCGCTTTTCTGGATGGGGATTGCTCTTCTTCGCTTCCTTCGGATCGAATTTACACGATTCCGAATTCCGACTATCTATTTCGGGGTAATCTACGGGATTGCGGTTATTCTTTTTTTCCCCTATTGGAAAAGTTTCTTGCTCTATGCCCTTCTTTGCCTTTTGGCGGTTACTCTTATTCCGATTGTTCATCCGCAAGCAATGAGTGCCGTATTTGCGGCCGATATTATTTCCAACGGTATGCTTGCCTGGATAGTTTCGATGATTAATTACCGTAACTTTGTAACAAATTTCCGAAACAAAAAAATCATTGAAGAGAAAAATCGGGATCTATATGAAAAACATGACCAAATTAAGCGTATCAATACAGAGCTAAAAAGGATTTCGGTAAAAGATGAACTGACAGGTTTGTATAATCGTCGCAAGCTTGATGATCTTTTGAAACACGAATGGGAAAGGGCGATTCGCTATAAGACAAAATTTACCGTTATCATGATGGATATCGATCATTTTAAAAAGATTAACGATACCTACGGCCATGATGCGGGAGACCTTGTGCTGAAAGAATTATCGAGAATCTTACTGGACAATATACGAAAAGCCGATAGTTGTGGCAGATGGGGTGGCGAAGAGTTTCTGATTATCTGTCAGGAAGCTGATTGCCACCAGTCACTCATCCTTGCCGAACGGTTTCGGGATACGATCAGCAAGCATCGTATCCCTGACTTACCTTCGGTTACCGCAAGCTTTGGGATTGCCTCCAGTGAAGAAAGCTCTTCCATCCAGGCTTTGCTCAAAGCAGCGGATTCCCGTCTCTATGAAGCAAAATTGCAGGGCCGAAACCGAGTTGTGGGAGTCCCCTGCTGATTATGGCCGTTGTATGCCAAGATCCGGGGAATCGCTTGCACAGCTTGAAGCAAAGAACACCACGACTATTCCCGCAAGAAGCGTGAAAATGGTAGATCTTCTCATCGCCTCTCCTCCTGAAAAATAACTTTCATCATTAGTAAGTATAACACGTTATGAAAGCACGCCGATTGCGTTTAGGTAGGTGATCGCTTGAATCATGTTTTTCGTATGTGTCTTGGAAAGTATATTTCTGCGGTGATTGTGTACGGTGTGTCTGCTTATGCAAAGCCTTTCTGCAGTTTCATCGCTGTCCATTCCTTGCGAGACCAACTCGATGATTTCTCTCTCTCGTTTTGTCACTATCTCCGAAGCGATACCGGCCTCTTCATTAAAAAGGCAAACTCGTTTTGTCTTTGTGTTGAGCAAAAAACGTCTCGGCCGTTCGTTCGCCGGATGATTCGAAAGAACATCCGACAGGATGAGAAGAATCCATGAGTGATAGTTTGAATCCAGCTCAAAAATAATCAGTTGGTGGAGGAATCGTATATACTGACCATTTTTTGCTTTAACCCTATAGTCGTATATAAGTTTGTAATCCTTTTTTGCCGGCCCCTGTATATGTTGCAGGAAGTTGTACATTTTTATTTCGGCATCGTACATACATGGAAGGTCGTCGCTATGAATCATCGAATGGTAGCCATCAATGTCGTTTATATTAATCTCGCTCGGATCATAACCAAGAAGTTGGATATGTTTATCTACTTTTAGGAGAAATTGTTTTTTGTGCACGTCATAAAGTGATATTGACCGGTTTTCGATCTGCGCCATTTCGGCAAGGTATGATAGACGTAGCTCCAGTGTTCTGTAATCTTCCGGAGATACCGAACAGCTTAACGAATTCCTAATTCGTTCATATTCTTTGTTCATAAAATGATCAATTCTCGCTATATATGTTTCTAACCGAAATGCATACCTTCTTTTACAGGGTAGCATATTGAGTGAGAAATCACATCTTCTCTATAAAAAATTTCCGGACTCCGATCCATGTTCATGTGATATATGCATCTATTTTTGTACAAGACCTGGTTGGTGGCTTGTCTCGGAGGCTCGTGAAGCTTTGGATCATGGCTATGCCGGACGTATGATGCTTGAGTGGGCCCCTGATTTTTCTTTTGCTGTTCTTGCACCTGCATTTCATGGCAATGAAGGGTATTTTGCTCTGGAAGAATATGCAGGTAATACATGTACATTTTTCCACAATGGCCTTTGTGATCTCTTTTTAACGAAATTTCGGCCGCTTGAATGTCGATTTTGTCATCATACTCGTTTAGGATTAGGCAGGGAGTGCCATTGGGCGATCGAGAGGGATTGGCGGACAAGCAAGGGGAGACGTTTAGTCACGCATTGGCTACACCTTCAGTCTCTGTGACGGAATAAAACAACAATGACCGGATATGAATGTATCTGTGAAGCAATTAATATTTTCGAGACGTCTCTTCGCAATGCCGGGCGAAGGGAAATCGTCAGAACGGTATCGCAACTTGCAGAACTGACTGGCTATTCTGTATATCATTTTACGAGACTCTTTTTTACCGTGACGGGGTATTCCCCGAAAGAGTATATGGCCGGCCGAATTTTTTCCGAGGTGGCACAGAAGATAGTAGAGAGCGATTTCTCTTTGAAGTCCATTGCGTACGATTTTGGTTTCGATGAATATGAGACATTTTCTCGTGGATTTAAGAGATTTTTTGGTGTGCCACCCCGTTCCGTTCGGAGCGATCATTCCCTTCCTGCCGGGTATCTGAAACGGGTGATGCCGGAGTTTGAAAAGGGAACCGGTAATCTTCTTTCCGATCAGCCGGAAATAGTAGAAATGGATGCCCATTACCTTACGGGTCTTCCCTTTTATATTGAAGCCGGAACAACATCGTTTCACAAACAATGGGCGATTTTTATGAATGTTCAAGAACAGGTGTCAGGGCGTTTGCTGCCGGAACTCTATTGTCAATATTCGTCCTGGACCGATAATGAATCGGTAAGTGGCCTGTCGATTCTTTGTGCTATTGAAACGGTAGGTGATGTGCAGCAGGATCCGTTTTTTTATACGCGACGGGTTCCTCCTGCTTCCTATCTCCGATTCCGCCACAATTCCGAAGTTTCTGATCTGTGGGCTACCTATACGTACATCTATCACGATTGGTTTGCTTCACATGAGGTCAAGCCTGTGGGCTCGTGGGAGTGTCAGCGATATGTCGATAAAGGAGAGACAATTGAAATATGTATTCCAATTGCTCTCCATGAGGAAGATTGCCGGTTAGAATAGGAATTCCTTGTCCCATGCGAAATCGCCGCTTTCCTCATAGTACCCGGGCCAAGCGGCGCACCAGGCGGGAAGGGTGACATCACGGACACGATCGGAAGATGGATGATAGGGTTTTATATCCAGGACAGGTGTTCCGTCTTCGGCATCAATCCACCAGAGCCCTATTGTACCTTGTGATTCATCGACAGATGCAACCGTGGCGATGCTTACACAGATGTTGTTCGGCCTCAGGGGCGATCGTGTTGCGAAAATTCCAAGTGCTTCCGGGGCCAGCCGATAAGGTTTTTCTACCAGGATTGGGACTTCTTCTTCCTTGTTCGCTTTATGCGGATACCAGAGTACCATCAAATGGCTGAAGCCCTCTAAGCCGGTCAGGCCTTGGGTATACTTCGGCAACATCTGGATAAAAACGTTCTTTCCCGCTACAACGTATCCAATCTCACGAACCATCTTTTCCATGTAACACTCCTTGGCTTTTGATCCTTTGTAACCTACGTTGTGAGGCGTGAGGTGTACATGATAAAAGCTGCGATGGAGTTGGCAAAATCTGCGTTTCTTGATTACTCGTTTGCCAGTTTGATATAGTGGGGAATAATATCGAGATACTCGTTGTTTTTTGCCAGGAAGCCTTCCGGGATCGTACCCAACTGGGAAAAGCCAAGCTTTTTATATAAATGCAAAGCAACGTGATTTGTTGCAACCACGGCATTGAATTGAAGAATTCTGAAACCGCATCGTCCTCCGGTTTTGATAGAGTGCCGGACCAGGAGCTCGCCGATATGCTTCCCCCGTTCTTCTTTTCCGACCGCATAGGAAGCATTTGCAATATGGCCGCACCGTCCTATATTGTTGGGGTGTAATATATAGAGACCGACGACTCGATTGTCCTCTACTGCCACGCCGGTGAAGCTTTGTTCACCAAAGAAGGTTGAAGCGGTTGCGGGGATAAGAGGCTCCGTTTGGGGAAAGGCCAGCCCCTCTTCCACCACAGCATTCCAGATTGTTATCATTTCATCTATGTCATCTTCGGTGAACTCTCGGATGGCAATCTCCACGTTGCATCTCCTTTTTCACATGATGCTATCTGAAAGGCTGAAGATGTTCCATAGTAAACACTCACCGATTTTTTATCTCTTGATCACACAACAATCAATCCTGGAATGGGCGAGGTGACGGCTCTTTGCCATACTATGTGCTTATGGTAGAATGATGCCAATAGTAACAACAGCAGGAAAAGAGGAAGAGCTTATGGCGGAAGAACAACTTGACTACGGGACCTTTGAGGCAACTTTAGAGAAAAGCAGGAAGCTTGAAGCGGATCTTCAGGTTCATCCGGAAAACTATAAGGTTCTAACCGGTGATAGACCCACGGGGCGTTTGCATATCGGCCATCTGTTCGGGTCTCTTCAGAATCGGGTGAGGCTGCATAAACTTGGGGTTTCTACCTTTATTGTGATTGCCGATTACCAGGTTTTGACCGATCGCGATACCTTTGATAACATTTCTGAGAATATTCGGCAGTTGACGATAGATTATATTGCCGCAGGCATAGACGTTACCGACGGAAAGACTTTTATCTTTCCGCATAGTCATGTTCCGGAGCTTAATCAGTTGCTCCTTCCTTTTTTGACCCTTGTCACCAATGCCGAGTTGGATCGCAATCCAACTGTAAAAGAAGAAATTGCCGCTTCCGGTCAGAAGCGGATCAATGCGGGAATGTATACCTATCCGGTACATCAGGCTGCCGACATCCTTTTCTGTAAGGGATCGGTTGTTCCGGTCGGTAAGGATCAGTTGCCCCACCTCGAACTTACACGGACCATTGCAAGGCGCTTCAATGACCGTTTTGCAGGAAAGAGGCCTGTTTTTCCGGAGCCTCAGCCCCTTTTAAGCGAGGCTCCCATCATACTCGGCCTTGACGGCTCACAGAAAATGAGCAAGAGCAGAAACAACGCAATCATGCTCAGTGCTGACGAAGATGAAACCGCACGGCTGATCAAAAAGGCAAAAACCGATTCCGAACGGCACATTACCTATGATCCTGAACACCGCCCGGAAGTTTCAAACCTTTTGTTGCTTATCTCCCTGGCAAGCGGCAGGAAGCCGGAACAGATTGCAGAGGAAATCGGCGACGGTGGTTCCGGCCGGCTGAAGAGGCTTCTCACCGATTCGCTTAATGAATACCTTCGGCCCTTAAGGACGAAACGCAAGGAGCTGGAGCAGAATATTGACTATGTTCGTGATGTACTTCGTGGCGGGGTTGCGGCGGCTCGGGAAGAGGCAATTAAGACCCTCGAAGAGGTACGTACCGTCATGAATATGACGATCTGAAATCACAATTGCACACAATTGTGGTAGAAGGGGCACCGTATGGCCGTATTTACGAAAAAGGTGGAGTATAGCCTTAAGGGGCGGATGTCGAAACTCCTCATTGACGACACAATAAAACAGGTGGTGTCTGAAAGTGGAATCAGAGAAGGCTATGTCATGGTCTTTGTCGCCGGCTGTGTTGCAGCCCTGGCAGTAACGGAGTATGAACCGGGAATCGTCAAACATGATTTGGATTATCTCTTTGAAAAAGGAATGGGAATTCCCTATGGCCAGGGCTTCGCAGACGGCACCCCCTACAAACATCATGAAACCTGGCATGACGACAACGGTTCAAGCCATCTCCGCTCACTGCTGTTGCATCATTCCCTTTCCATTCCTGTTTTGAACCACGAGGTCATGCTTGGCCCTTGGCAAAACGTTTTACTGATCGAATGTGATACAGGCCCCAGGAACCGAACGCTTTGGTACCAGGTTCAGGGGGAGGTGTAGCCTTACTCCTCTTTCGCCAGGTAGCCCTTTTCCACGCAGGTCTGTAACAGCTTTTTCACAAAGTCCCAGATCTCTTTCGATCCTTCTTGTATATGCGAGGTTTTGTCGATTACCATTTGGTAGGTTACGTTGTATTTTTTCCACGTACCCCCCTGGGTCATGTAATTCTGGACAAGGGGCTCTAATCGGTCGAAGACCGTCGCAAATTTGGCTTCGTTTGTTTCTCGTTTTTCAAATTCTTTCCAAAGCGATAGAAAATATGCTTTTTGGTCATCTTCCAAAAAACCGAAGATTTTTTCTGCTGATTTCTCCTCTTCGATATGGGCTGCCGAGCGTTTGGCAGAATAGAGGAAGGTGTCTCCTGCATAGACCTCCACAATATCGTGGATAAGGAGCATGATGATGACCTTTTCTATGTTCACTTTGAAGTTCGCATATTCTTTTAAAAGGATGGCAAGAACGCTGATGGTCCAGGAGTGTTCTGCATCATTTTCGAAATGACTTCCGTCAAAGACCATTGATTTTCTTGCAATATTTTTTAACTTGTCTATTTCAACAATAAAATCAAGTTGACCTTCAAGTCGCTTGTCACTGACGAAATCGAAATTCCCATTCATTATTATCCTCCTGATGTCAACGATAGACTTTGATCTTACGATGTTTGCCGGAGGGATTCAATGGATAGAGAAAACGGGAGGATAACGGGTGAGTACAGCTTCTCTTTTATTGATCCTCAAAATACTCAAAGGCATCGATGATATCGAGATAGGCTCCATCAAAGCCGGCATCAAGTATTTTCTTCACATATGATTGATCATTTCCATATATAATTGCTTTCCAGTCATGTTCCCAATAACGAACTTTATAGTTCCCCACCCATTTGGGATTTTCCTCTGTTAGCCAACTTGGTGACTTCATGTTCCATTCGTTTTTCCAGTAATATCGATAATCTTCTGCTTCTCCTATACTCAAATAGCAAAGCACCAGCCTTCTTCCTCCATTAGCCTTCTCTTTTAAGGAGGCAACGTCACGCTTCGATAGTTTTGTTGTTGGACTTCCGTCGTAAAATACGTCGATAAGAAGGATGTCATAGTTTGTTGATCGAAGTTGTGATAAAAATGCCGATTTATCTGTAAAAGCGCTTTTGTTTTCCGAAGGATCGATTACATACAGAAAATTTTTTGCATCTGATAGGGTATTAATATCCGATGTATTTTCATTGTAAGGATTTTCTGGGTAGTCAGGAATAGCGTCTAATGCTCTATGATGGGCGGTAAATGAAATATATCCTCTTGCTGCATTTTTTCGATATGAATCATCGATTTTTTCCCTTTCGCTACAATAGTCGGTTACCAATACTTGTACCCCGTTTGTCTCGGCAAGGTCCATAAATAGCAGCATTTCTTTTCTATCTGGTTCCAGCGTGGCTATGTTATCTTCGGTGTATCCATAGTACAAATCCTCTCTTCCTATTCCGTCAATTGCCGACACATATGAATCAGAAACAGAAGCCTCTGCTTCTCCTGTTTTCGTTAATAGCTCATGTCCGTTTTGCGGTACTATGATGAAGCCGGGGTTTATTCCCTTTGCATAATAACTTACCTCTTCAACGAATGTTCGCATTTCTTGGCGGTAATCTTTCGGGTCTGAGGCAAGGATATCGCTGGTGTGATTAAGGCAGGCAGATAGGGAGAGACAAAAAAGAGGCAATAGTGTTAAAGAGAGAAATTTTGACATTCTGGGGTCTCCATGTTCCAAAGGAATAGACATAAAGTAACAATACACCATTTTCTAAAAAAACTGAGAACGAGGGCACACACGCCCCTTTTGAACAAGGTCAGGACAGGCGGTCGACCCTGGTAACGGATACCCCAGAAGTCCGGAAAATATATTGAGTTCGATAAAAGCGACTATCGATGAGTTCCTGCTCCGCTGGTAAGCTGGGTGCGTAAAAGAAACTTCCCCCAATAGTAAGAGAATGTAAAATATCTTGGAAACGATCCAGATATGCGAAGCTCCTTTCCGGTGCATAGATCAGGGCGTGAATGAAATGATTGCTGAAGCTCATATTCGCAATCACCGTGCCCCAAGTCTCTGGTTTCAGGTCGAAGTCGAACCACGTGGAGTGGTAACAGAAGTTCGTTTCATCGTCCAAAAGCCGGTCGATTCCGAAAGCCTCGATCCCAAGGCCACGGAGATGACGCACCAGGGCTGCCGAAGGCCCACACCCTATATCGAGAACCGGCTCTCTTAACGCCGTGGTCTCGATTCCCAGTGCCTGAAGTTGAAAGCGGGGATCGTATTCTGCATTGACTACTCCTCCGATTTCCGGTATCCCAGCCAGGGCTGTACGAAATTCCTGCGGGTAATAACGGGCGATGATATTACCAAGCGCTTCCAGATGATCGGCATGAACCGCTTTTGCCTGTCCGGGGGAGAACCGTTCCCAGGTGCGCCGGTAGAGGTTGCGTAACGCCTTTAGGGCCGTCGTATCCAAATCCAGGTACTGATTCACTGAATAGAGACTTCTGACGACAGCATCGACCGCCTCGTCGAGTTCAGCCTCCGTTGGCCCTCTGCCGGAAGCCTTACGGGCCAGCAGCTCTGATACAAAGTCGGCGTCCAATCTGGCGATACCTGCAATATCCCGGTAGAGTAGATTCAACGAACGGTTGGCGAAAAGCTGACGATAGATAGAGTTTTTCAGCATGCTACTTCTTCATCCCGGCCTGATCGGCTTCTATCCATACATTGCGGATGCATACCATCCTTATTGTGATCTTGTTGCATTGCGCAGGTATGCTACCGGAAGGCGTTCTTTCGTGTCATCGTTGAACACATATTCATCACTCATCCTATCTATAAACAAAACCCCGCTGAGATGGTCGATCTCATGCTGAAAGCAGCGTGCCATTCGATCATGTGCGTCAACGCTATGGAGCTCGCCGAATCGATCTTGATAGCTGACCTTGATACGCTGATGACGTTCGACCTGTCCCCAAAAGCCCGGTAGTGAAAGGCAGCCTTCGTAGTCAATTGAGCTTCCCGAAGCCTCGACTATCCGCGGATTGATCAATTCATAGTATTCACCAAGATAGTCGATAACGACAATCTGCTTAAGCAGTGCAATTTGAGGAGCAGCGAGAGCTGCTCCTCCTCCATGTTCGTGTAGCGTCCGGGCTATGCAATCAATTTTATCATGCAATCCTTTGTGAAACACCGCAACCTCCGAACAAACGACACGAAGCCGGGGATCGCCAAAGCGTATTATTGTCTCTATTTTTTTGTTGCGACTCATAGATACTTCTTTGCTACATCATCCAAATATGCTACAGCAGCCTTTTCTGCCTGTGTATTATACCGGGAGCTTTCGAATTTGTGCACCTCTCGCAGCTCTTTATAGAGTTCGATGAGCATCTTTATTGCTGAATAGCATGATCCTTTGTCGTAACAGGCAACCGTTGCCTTGAGTCTATCGAGATATTCCGGTGCGTCATACTCGATCTTTCGTACGCCTTTCGGCTGCTTTCCTTCTTTTTGCAGAATGAGAGGGCCAATAACACTCTGACGCAAAAATGAAATAAACTCTATTGTTTCAAAGATTTCACCGCGTCCAATCTTTGTCGCCCCGTAATGGATCCAAACCCAAAATCTTTCCTCGATCCATTGGATGTCGGGAAGTGGAAACTTTGCCGGCTCCTCTTTGAGCTTGGCGGATATTCGCCCGCCTCGTTCCCACAAGATGCTGACATTTTCGACTCGGTGCGCAATATCATCAAGAGAGACAAATTTCACATCGACATGGAGCAGGGGATTGCCATATAAGCAGATAAGGACTCGTGGCTCACCGACGTGATCTCCGGTAAAGGCCGAGAGCAGAGTTCCCAGATGTTCCACCATGTCGAATCTCTCGGCCATGACCTGCTCATAACGATCTGGTTCGACGGCGACGACGAAATCAATGTCGGAAAATTCATCCATGGTTTTTGTGATGAAGGATCCGGCACAGGCAAGGCCGACAATCCTTTCATCACGCTGAAAGTATGCAAGAGCATGTGCAATAAATGCCTCATGTAGCTGTAACATGGCCTTTTCTCCTTTCCCTTATTGTGCAAGTAATAATCAGTTTATCCCTATCTCTGCGTACATGTCGATGCCCATTGTATTCTATGGTATTCTGAAAAAGGAGAGGTCTTTTATGATTACAGCAGAAACGATTAAAGAACAGGCAGGTGAACTTGGGTTTGATCTTTGCGGAATTGCTCCTGTTGAACGCTTTTCAGGAGTTTCGCAAAAGAGTGATCCTGCGCACATTATGGAGGGATGCCGTTCCGTAATTGTTGTGGCGAAAAAATTTCTGAATAGTACCACTACCATATATTCATCTATCCCGTATACAATTATCAGAAACCAGTTAAGCAGCTTCATAGATATAAAAACCGTAGAGCTATCCTATTTTCTGGAATCTGCAGGTGTAAGGGCTGTTCCCACGGGTGCCATTGAGCCTTGCAATTATGATTCCAGTCTTAATAGGGTTGTAGGACTCATCTCATTGAAAAACGCAGCCTATCAGGCTGGGCTTGGCGTGATAGGCAAGAACACCCTTTTACTAACCCCCAAGTTTGGAAACATGGTCTGGCTGGGAGCGGTTCTAACCGATGCCTCTTTAACACCTGATGAGGTGATGACCTATTCTCCATGCAACAATTCCTGCCGATTATGTATAGATGCCTGTCCTGCCAATGCTCTGGACGGAGGTGCATTTATGGATCAAAAGAAGTGCTGGAATTTTGCCTTTGGAGAACCGGCGGAAGGCGGTGAATGGAGGATCAAATGCTATACGTGTCGGTCGGTCTGTCCATTTTCAAGGGGATATCAAATCGCCTAGCGGTGTTAATGATCAAGGAGGATTGGGATGCACAAAATGAGTTACAAATTTAAAAAAATGGATGCATTTGCAACGGAATATTCCGACGGTAATCCTGCCGGTACGATTTGGTTGACTGCAAAACAGGATATTAATGAAAGTCAAATGCAAAAGTCGGCAAGTTTACATATAAGTAACGGTAGTGTGTATTCTCAATTGCCGATCAAACTCATTGATGCCGGCTTCGTACGTTAATTGTTCCAATAATATCACTGGAAACAATTACCAGGATTGAGCCTGATATTAATCATCTAAATGATTTTTGTGTGGATAACTAAATAGATATTATTGAGGTTTTCACAAGAAAAACGGCGAAAATGGAAAATGACTACCGTGTGAGAGTCTTTGCGCCAATGTTTGGCTATTTGGAAGACCCTGCTACAGGATCGGGAAATTCTGCTTTGGGCTACTATCTAATGAGTAATAGCATGTGGGACAAAAAAATGTTGAGGATTGAGCAGAATAATTCAATGGAAAGCTTTAATCTTATACAATTACAAAGGAAAGAGGACAGTAACAAAAATCAAAGGGTACTGTTTGGCGGTGGAGCCAATAAACGAATAGAAGGGGAATATCACCTATACCCAGAAAACTTTACAGACTCATACTATTCTCTGTAGTCTTTCAGTCAACCTGCCTGACAAAGTAGGGTTTATTCTCTTCAAATACAGATCGGTAGATAACGCTCTTTTGATCTATGGCCCGGTCGATCGCCAGGATACCATCTAAGTGATCGATTTCATGTTGTAATAATTCCGACCGGGAGCGGTCAAGATTTTCCCATCGATGTTCCCTGCCCAATGCATCCTGGTATACGATGCTGATCGATGTATATCGTCTGACCTTCACAAGAAGATCGGGAAAGGACATACAGTCGTCCCAAAGCAGAAAGGTCTCCTCCGAATGGCTGGTGATAGCGGGGTTGAAGATCGAGAAGGTCTTTCCTTCGAGGTGCAATGCAATGACGCGCTTTGAGATTCCGATCTGAGGAGCGGCGATGGCTCTGCCGAACCCTTTTTCGGCCCTGAACGCTTCGAGAGCCTTTTGCAAAGGTTCATTTTCCCTACAACGCTGTGTATCGGGCGGAAGGGAAACACGGGCTGCTTTTTCGCGTAACCGCGGATCTCCGAGTAATAAGACGTTCGTTTGCATGACCATCTCCTTTCTTATTCATCTGCGGCATAACATGAAAATATACCACCTTCAACCTTGTACCTTGGAGGCTTCTGTTTGTTGAATCGTTATTGGTGATGTTATACTATATTTCTACTCGTGGGAATGAAATGAGGTCCAAATGAGCTTTTTAGGAATTGATATTGGTACAAGCGGAACTACTGCTTTGCTTATAGGTGACTCAGGTAAGGTTATTTCCGTTGGTTCTGTTTCCTATTCCAGAATCTACCCTCGGGCGGGATATGAGGAGCAGGTCCCCGATGAAATCTGGAATGGGGTGTGCGGCGCCATACAGCGAACCTTGAGGGAAGCCGTAGATGTCGAGGAGATCCGGGGCGTGAGTATGGCCAGCCAAAGGGGCTCCTTCATTCCCGTCGACAGCCGCTTCCGTCCCCTCGCAAATGCGATCGTCTGGTCCGATATGCGGGCAAAGCAAGAGGCTGAGGCTCTTGCCCGTGAGATCGATGACGATGCTCATGCAGAGATGGTAGGTTGTCTTCCCTCTTTTCTTTGGACGGCATCGAAGATACGGTGGCTTGTTCATTCCTATCCCAAGCCGGAGGACATCTTTGCCTTTTGTAATGAACAGGAGTGGATCGGACATATGCTTGGAGCCGATCTCTTTGCCACGTCTCCCTCTGCCCTAACCATGAACGGTATGATGGATGTCAGATCATTTGACTGGGCAGACACGATCCTGGATCATATAGGGATTACCAAGGCGCAATTACCGAGGATTGAGCAGTCGGGGATCTGCATCGGTGCTGTTTCGGCATCTGCCGCCGAGGCAACGGGGCTTACCGCAGGAACTCCCATTTTCCTCGGAGGGGGCGACCAGCAATGTGCGGCACTCGGCACCGGGACCCTATCCGAACATGATATCCATATGAGCCTTGGGACCGGGGGGGCTATCGTTTCTTTGCAAAAAAATCTTCCGGCAGCCAAGAAAGGGATGATAATCGGAGGACATGTTTTTGCAAGGAGCTGGGATTACGAGACGCTTTTGCTTTCTGCCGGAAACGGTTATGCTTGGCTCCGGCAGATCATCGGCAGTGAAAAGCTATCGGAAATCGATGCTGTATTAGAAAACGAAAGGGACGGCACCGATGTGTTGTTCTTTCCGTTCCTGGCGGGACAGGCAGAGTATGGCACTTCCGATCATTCGACGGGCGTATTCTGGGGTATTCGCTCAGGTTCCACTGCAGAGGATCTTGCAAAAGCTGTCATGGAAGGAACCGCCGACGAGATACGCATGAAGCTTGGTCTCTTTTTCGACAATGGAAAGCCCATTCATGTGACTGGTGGATGTTTTTTCTCTGATTTTTGGAGTCGTATGATAGCGACAAAAATTCATCGATCTTTGTCGATACCTGTTTGCCAGGAGTGCACAGCCTTGGGTGCTGCCATGATTGCGGGTGTTGGAAGTGGATGGTTTTCCGATTATGCGGAAGCTGTTTCTCAATCTGTTTCCATTGATAGGGTGATTGATCCCGAGCCGGATTGGTTTCCTGCAATGGATGCAAGCTATGAAAGGTTCATTGCTTTGTATAAAAAATTTCAAGATGTAGATTTATTTTGATAATATGTTAATATATTCACATTCTTGAGGTATATGGAATGACAAGAATGGGAAAACAGAATCAGAGAGCCGTTGAGATAGTATCTCTTTTAAAGGATGGGCAATTCCTCAGTATTCAGGAACTTGCTGCCCGTCTTCGTGTTTCTTCAATGACGATCCGGCGAGATCTTGAAAAGCTTCAGGAAAATCGGATTATCAAGCAGGTTCCCGGCGGTGCAATCATCAACGATGCAAGTACCGTCGATAGAAACTCATCTTACTCACTTTTATCAGAGTCGTGTCTTAATCGAAATGCCAAGATACAAATTGGGAGAAAGGCGGCGGAGTTGGTCTGCCCCCATGATTCCATCATCATAGATTCAGGAACCACAACGGAGTTTCTTGCGAAGTTTCTTCCCGACAATATCGAGCTTACCGTACTTTGCTATACCCTTAATGTTCTGTTTTCGATTCTCGAAAAGAAGCAGTGCAAGAAGGTCCTTGCCGGTGGACATTATCATGAGAACACCATGTTGTTTGATTCTCCCGAAGGGATACAGCAAATCAGGCAGTTCCGTGCTAATAAAGCGTTTATCGGTGCAACGGGATTTAGCAGTCAGCTGGGAATTACCTGTTCGAATGAAGGGGAACCCATTATTAAGCAAACGGCATTGGAGTCGAGTCAGGAGAAGATCCTCATGATCGATTCCAGTAAGTTCGATTTTGTCAGGCCATATTATTTTGCCGAGCCCGAAGCCTTCGACATTATCATTACCGATACCGGTATTCCGGATGCATATAGAAAATACCTCGAAGATCTTGATGTTAATCTTATCCTCGTGTGATTCCTTATAAATAGTTTTGTGACAATAATTACATGATTATCCATGTTCCTCTGCTTTTCTTTCTTGACAAATCCATTTTTTGGGGATAAATATGGATGTATAAGAAAATTTATTAACAAAATAACGTAAAAATCATAACAAATGATATGGTTTTGAAAACCAAAGGAGAAGTGTTGTGAAAAAGATTCTTTGTATGTGCTTCTTGGTTGCTCTTGCTGTGGGCAATGTATTTGCTCAGGGCTCGGGTGAGGCGGCTGGTGCTGCCGGGGACGGTACCACGAAGACAGTTGTAATGATTGTTAAGCAGAGTGATCCGTGGTTCGACGACATGGCTTTGGGTATCGAACAGCTGAAAAAAGATACCGGCATGAATGTGTATGTACAGGTTCCTGCCTCCGGTGATCCCTCTTTACAGATATCCATTATGGAGAATCTGATTGCCCAGAATGTGGATGCTATCTGCATCGTTCCGAATGATCCCAAGTCCCTGATTCCCACCATAAAGAAGGCTCGCGACGCGGGAATCATCGTAGTGACACACGAGGCTCCGGATATTGCAGAATATGTCGACCTTGATATTGAGGCCTTCAAGGGTGAAGAGTTCGGTGCCTTGTTTGGTGAAGCCCTTGGTAAGGCGTTGGGAGGCAAGGGGCAGTATGCCGGCTTTGTCGGTGGACTGACGATGACCACCCACATGGAATGGTATGCTGCGGCAACGCAGAAAATTGCAAGTGACTACCCCGGTATGCAGAATATCTCCAAGGAACCCTATGAGGATAGCAACAGCATCGACACGGCCTATAGCAAGACCGTTGAAATCCTGAAGGCATATCCGAACATCAAGGGCTTCTTTGATTGTTCCGCTCATGGTGTTGGAATCTCTCAGGCGCTGAAGGACAAGGGCCGAACCGATCTTAAGGTCGTGTCCCTTGCCGTCCCGTCTATGTCTTCAAATTATATAAAAGATGGTAGTATGAGTACGGGATTTGCCTGGCGCCCTGCCGATGCCGGATATGCAACGGCAGCTGCGGCCCTCATGCTCATTAATCAGGAGACAATCGAGACCGGTACCGATTTACATGCTACCGGCTATGAGAATGTGACTCGGGAAGGAAATATTGCCTATGGATTTGCTCCATTGGAATTTACCCCCGAGAATGTCGACAACTATAATTTCTAATCATTGCTGTCGAGGCCAGTTGCAATACCTTGGGCTCTGCAACTGGCCTTTTCGTATGAGAAAGGTCGGAATGTTATGAATGAAGAGCCTTTGCTGGAATTCAAAAAGATAAACAAGTATTTTACCGGTGTTCATGCTCTGAAAAATATTGATTTTCGTTTGGATAGGGGAAGCGTCCATTGTCTTGCGGGGGAGAACGGTTCGGGAAAATCCACATTGGTAAAGATTGCTTCCGGAGTATATACGCCGACTAACGGAACAATTTCTTTGCATGGAACGACATATGAGAAGCTCAATCCCAGCATGGCCATGAGCCAAGGTGTTCATGTGATCTATCAGGATTTGTCGTTGTTTGAGCACATGTCGCTTGCTGAGAATATTGCAATAAGCAAAATACACCGTGATGAAAAATTTGTGCGGCAAAGTCATATCATGGCGATAGCGGAAAAGCAAATTTCCAAGATTGGTGTCGACCTGGATTTGCATGCGACGGTCCGTGAATCTTCCATGGGAAACAGGCAGATTGCCGCTATTTGCCGTGCCTTGGCCATGGATGCAAAAATCCTCTTTATGGATGAACCGACAACCGCTTTGACACGACAAGAGGTCGAACGCCTTCTGGATATTGTCGTTGATCTGAAACGTTCGGGGCTTTCCGTTATCTTTATCAGCCACAAATTAGACGAAATTCTGCAGGTATCCGATATCATTACCGTTTTTCGGGATGGCAACAAAGTAGGTGATTTCCCTGCCGGGGAGATGACTGCCAAGAAATTGTCATTTTATATGACCGGCAAAGATGTTGTGTATCCGAAATATCAAAATTCCGAGACGAAGCGGCAGACACTGTTGCAGGTTCGGAACCTAAAAGCAAATAAACTGTCCAATATATCCTTAGAAGTAAACAAGGGCGACATTGTAGGCGTTGTAGGTCTGCTTGGTTCCGGCAGGTCGGAATTTGCATTATCCCTATTTGGATTAAATCCTGCCAAAAGTGGAACCATCACCCTAAATGGAAGGGAATGTACGATTGCAAATGCCCAGGTTGCCAAGGAATATGGCATTGCATTATTACCGGAAGATAGAAGCACGCAAGGCTTATTCTTACAGAAGACGGTTTGTGAGAATATTTCTTCGGCCATGATAGATAGCTTGGCCGAGAAAAGAGGCTTTTTTGATTGGCGCAAGGAACGCAGCATAGCCGAAGAGGGCGTCAAATCGATGAACATCAAGACACCGTCGATCGCAACACTGATTGAAAACCTGTCCGGAGGAAATCAGCAAAAGGCTGCAATTGCCAAATGGATTCGTACCAATCCCACTATACTCATCATGGACTCTCCGACCGTAGGGATAGATATCGGCTCTAAGGCCGAAATCTATCATGTCATTCAGGATCTCGCCCGATCCGGTATCGGTATCATCTTGATTTCTGATGAAGTGGAAGAGATTCTCACCAACTGCAACAAGGTGGTGGTCTTCTCGAATGGTAAGGTTTCGAAGACCTTAGGTGCCGCCGAACTACATGAAGCAGGAATCGAAAAGAAATTACAGGAACTGATCAGCCTCGGTGCAAGGAGGAAGCAACATGCTGAAAAGGCATAATGGTATTACCAATACGGAAATGGCCCTCTTTGCTATCATCCTCATCTATTCCATTGTAGTTGGAGTGGTGAATAGCGGATTCTTCAATATTGATACACAGTTCGATATCATTCGCTCCTCGTCCTACGTCATGGTGCTGGCAATGGGACTACTTGTCGTTATGCTGAGTGGAGGCATTGATATTTCCTTTATGGCAATGGCCTTGTTCGGTAGCTATACAGCGACAAAGATCCTGGTATCGACGGGTTCTTCCAGTATTCTACTTGCCTTTGCAATTTCCATGGGAGTTGGCATCGGCTTGGGGATTATCAACGCCTTACTGGTTAGCTGGTTACGGCTTCCTCCATTCATTATCACCCTTGGGACGTCGAATCTTTTCCACGGCGTTATGGCGACCTTTATCGGCGCGAAAACCTATGGCGGAGGAAGATTACCGCCGAGCTATTCCAATTTCGGATCTTCAACCCTATTTAAGGTTCATACGGATATTGGCGATGTGGGGCTAAGCACCAGTATCCTTTTTGTGCTCGGAGCGGTGTTGCTTACCTACTTTTTAATCTACCGCACGACAGTGGGACGGGGAATTGTTGCCTTAGGAAACTCTGAAGAAGCCACTAAACGAATTGGATACAAGCCCCTCCTCTTGCGAATTGTCGCCTATGGATATATGGGCTTTCTTGCCGGTTGTGCGGGTATGATCTATGTATGCCAGGTGAATGCAGTATATCCCGACAAGATGGTTGGAAATGAGTTGATGGTTGTCGCGGGAGTCATTATCGGCGGTGTCAGCATTAGCGGAGGAAAGGGACGAATCTTAGGCGCCCTTTTGGGAATTTTTATTATCTACCTCCTGAATTCAACATTGATTTTCCTTGGCCTCACATCTTCGTGGAATCAATTGTTTGTGGGTGCCATTCTGATTATTTCCGTTGCAGTTACTTCCTATCAGGAAAAGAAAAAGAACCAAAAACACCTGATTTTCAATGTGAGTATATAAGGAGGTGTGGTATGAAATGTGAAAAAAAGACCTTTGAGAAAAATCCTACCTCCCTGTCCTATGTGGCCATTTTATTACTGGTAGTCTTTGCCATTGTGTTTGGCAGGGCCATGTATTCGGGGCGAAACCTTTCCTCCATGGCATTTCAGATGCCGGAATTTGGTTTTGTCACCTTAGGGATGATGTTGGCGTTTCTGCTGGGCGGTATCGACCTTTCCATCATTGCAAATGCAAACCTTTCGGGGATTTTGGCCGCGCATATTTTGACAGGACAGTGGCTTCCGTTTATTCCGGAGGGCATGAAGATCCCTGTGGCAATCATCGGAGCTATTCTTGTTTCCGCTGCTTTGGGCAGTTTCAACGGATTATTGATCACCCGTTTCGGGGCTCCCTCGCTAATTGCGACCTTGGGGACCATGACGCTCTATGCGGGGATCGGTATGGCGATTACCGGCGGGAAGAGCATTGTCGGATTTCCTGAAGCCTTTACCAGAATCGGCATTGCATCCATGGCTGGTGTTCCCATCATCTTTATCATGTTTATTATCGTCGCTTTCCTCATAGGGTTTTTCTTGGAACGGTCAAGACTCGGTCGAAAGATCTATCTTTGTGGAGAGAGTCCTGTTGCTTCTTTGTTTTCGGGAATTCACAATGATCGGATCATCTTCATTGTGTTTACCATAATTGGAGTATTAGCCGGTCTGTCGGGTCTGACAATCATCAGCCGGGTAAATTCCGCGAAAGTCGGATACGGTGATGCCTATCTCTTACAGTCTCTGATCGTTTGCGTCATCGGCGGTATTAATCCGCTGGGGGGCAGGGGAAGGTCTATTGGTATCGTCATAGCGGTAATCCTGATGCAGATGCTTTCTTCTTCTTTTACCATTATGCAGTTGTCTCCCTATGCAACGAAGATGATTTGGGGCCTGATGCTGGTTGTGGTTATGGGCCTGACGAGGGAATCTGATCGCATAAGGCGGGTGTCCAGAAGAATTTCTGAAAAAGTGGGTATCGCAAAAAGGCGAAAGGATTGTTGAAGGAGTGTGGAGGAAAGAATTATGGATATGTATAAAGAGTTGTCCGAAACGATTTTGCAGGAGCATAAAGCGGTTTTTGCTGCTCAGGATATGCAGCAATATGATGCTGCTGTTGCTTTGATTGCATCCTATGAGCGTATTTTTGTCATCGGTGTAGGACGCGAGGGCCTTGCCGCTCGTTCCTTCGCCATGCGTCTAATGCATGTGGGGAAAACGGTTCACTGGATCTGGGATGATACCACCCCGGGCCTGCAGGAAGACGATCTTTTGATTGCCGTCAACGGAAGTTCCCGCATCGGTCATATTAATTATGTTATTGAACAAGCAAAAAAAAGCCGGTGTAAGGTTTTGGTCGTAACTGGATCACCTTCCGGGAAAGCCGCCTCTGCTTTGGCCGACCAGGTACTTTTTGTACCGGCAATGGTGTTCAATGGAACCGATAAGGTGGTTTCGTCCATTCAGCCTATGGGAAGCTTGTTCGAGCAGCACCTTTTCATGCTTTTTGATGTGATGATTCTCGATTTGGAGAAACGATGTAAGGTAAGTTCTGAGGAAATGGAGAAACGGCATCGAAACGTGGAGTAGGTTATCTATTCGCTTCGTACAATTCGCTCGCGACATAATACAAGGCGGAGAAGGCTTCCTTCCCCGCCTTGTTGTTTTACAGCGTCTATGGCAGTTTGTCAAAGCGGGGCACTTTTTCCAAGTCGTTGTCCCACTTGGCCCTGCTTCCCATGAAGATATGGCCTTCGGGCCTGATAGTGACTTCACTGTCAAGAGAACCTGCGGGAACAACTAAGAGTTTTCCATCCTGTTGAATATTTGGAAGTGCGGATCCACAGTTGGGGCAGAAGCTTTTGATATGCCCGGTTGATTTAAATTGATATGTTCTTACCTTATCTTCACCCGATAGCCATCTCAACTTAGCCGTGGAAGAAAATAAATTTGCCGCATGGGCAGAGCCGGTATCTTTACGGCAACGACTACAATGACATAAAAAGAAATTTTCAAAATCTCCATTTATTTCAAAGGTGATTTCACCACAAAGACAAGATCCCGTATGTTTCATATGTTTTCTCTCCTTTTTCTTCTTCTTCCTGTGTTCACTTTTTATACTCTTTTTCATGTTGTATGCCTCAAGATGAAAGCCTCTCCTTGTGCAAATGGGCTCAGAGTATATAAGAGAATCCGACACCTGGATATCTTCGGCTGCCAATTTCCAGTTGTGCATTTTCTGAGGTTATGCCTCCTTGGTTTTTGTAGAAGCTATTGTTTTTTGCATGAAGTAGGGTCCAAATAATCATGGTTTTACAACCTTTGGCCTTAAAATGGTGTTTCATGTGGCTGAGCAAAGCCGTTCCGATCCCTTTGCCTTGATACTCTGGCAGAATATAAAAGCCGATTACTTGACAATCATATGTGCCCTCTTGGCGTTTACCAGAAATAAACCCCCTGATTTGAGCATGGTCTTCGTAAAGAAATATGGTTTCCCGTTCTTGGAGTATATTGGGGCCGATGATATCGATGAAGGTGCTCTCTTTCATACGTTTGGGGTAGTCGGGATCAATAATACCCGTATATGCTTGTTCCCATGCTTTTATAATGATGTGGGCAATCGGCTTTGTATCCTCGATTGTGGCAGGGCGGATCATTTTATGGCAACCCTTCTTTCCGTAGAGGTCGAACTCGTCATATCTTCCTTTTTAATATAGGATTTGCCTGTTGTCCAGTCTTCGGTGCATTCAATCAGGTAGCAGGTCACTATTCGCAGGAAAGATTCCGCGCCGAAGAACTGAAGGTGGCCTCTAACCCTTCATCGAGATGTCCATCACTTCAGAATGCTTGTCAGTACATAATGATAAATGCTAAAGTCCATAGAGTATCTTAGTTAACGGAGAAACGTATGAAATTTTGTTGGACAACACTTCATGTCAACAATATGGAAGAGTCTTTTGACTTCTATACTAGGATTGTAGGCCTTGAGGTTGATTCACGGCTTAAACCTAATGAATCCTACGAGATAGTGTTTTTAGGTTCTCAGGAGACAAAGATAGAGTTAATCTGTGATTCTAAAGAAGGAAAAAAAGAATACGGTAAAGACATTTCAATAGGATTTGAAGTGCGCTCTCTTGATGATACTATACAGATTCTTAGGGAAGAGAGCATAGAAATCGTTGAAGGTCCAGTTCAGCCCAATCCGAAAACAAGATTTATCATTGCGTTAGATCCCAATGGTATGAGAATTCAATTTGTTGAACGGAGCTTATAATAACGGTACAAAAGATAGAAGGTAAGATGTCTTTAGTCACCTTCTGGTTACGATTATCTAAAAAGAAATGAATTAGAAAACTATCCGGAATGTCGATAAAGAAAAAAGCCAAATAGCTTCGGTGTTACACATGTCGGCTATGAAGTTGAAAGATTCCAAGAGGAATCATGAAGTTCTGGGGAGCGGGAGCCTTACTATATGTAATGGTATGTCTCTTTCTTTTTCCATATAAACAGTATTGAAACCAAAAACGTGATACCTTCCGCGGAGGGAATTGCAAGCCAAAGTCCTTCTGTTTCGAGGAAGAGGGGCAATAGCAAAATTCCGATGGAAAGGAGGACCAGACTTCTTAGGAATGAAATGATCGCAGATAATTTTCCATTGGAGAGGGCTGTAAAAAGAGCAGAAGAAAAGATGTTCACGCCACTGAAGAGAAAGGAAAAAGAGACAATCAGAAAGCCGGCTTTGGTGATCGAATAGACCCCGGAACCTTTCGATGCGAAAATTCCAGCCAGATATGGCCCTCCAGCCTCGGCGATAAAGAAAACAAGCACGGATACGGAAAGTATAAAAGAAACACAGATTTTAAATATCCGTTTCATTTGTACATGATTCTGACTTCCGTAATTGTAACTGAAAATAGGAGCAACTCCCATAGAGAATCCGATATAGAGGGTAGAAAGTAAAAATTGAGAGTAGATAATGATGGTTATGGCGGCAACCCCGTCCACGCCTATAAGCTTCATCATTGTTTTGTTGAACAAAAACGTCGTTACGGCCGAAGAGAGATGCCCCACCATTTCTGATAGTCCATTGGAAAGACTTTCGGTGATTACCGGTATAGCGATATGTGGTGTAACAAAATGAAGCGCCTTTCCTTTATTGTGCAGGAAGAAAATCACTCCGCCTGTTGTTTGGATGAGGTAGCCCATACTTGTCGCTAATGCAGCACCGCGTATTCCCATGTGCAGCGGGCCCATGAAAATGAAATCAAAGCATGCATTTGTAAGCCCAGCCGACAGCGTTAAGATAAAGCCGAGCCTGGGATTTCCGGCTGTAATAAGAAAGATTGAGAAAAGAACCTGCAGCATGTTGGCTGGTGCAAAGACAAATAGTAGCAAGAGATATTCTTTGGCATAGGGCAGGAGCACATTATTGGCCCCGAGAGCATATATAATCGGTTCAAGAAACAATAGTCCAATAAGGGTGATAATCACACCAATAGCCAGAACTGTCAGGATAATCAGTGTAAAATCTTTCCTTGCTTCAGTATCCCTTCCTTCTCCCTGTTTGCGAGCCACAATTGCACTACCACCCGTTGCAAACATGGCCCCTAAACCGACGATGATATTAATCATCGGAGTTACGATATTGATGGAAGAAAGGGCATCGGTGTTCACAAGGCGTGATACGAATATTGTATCAACTATGGTGTAGAGCCCGGAGAAAACCATCATGCATAAAGTCGGAAAAGAGAATTTGAGAAGAGAACCGACCGTATGGTTTCGCGATAGGGGATTGTAGGTATCCTTTCCACAGGCTTCTTGTGTCTGCATGTTTTCCCTCAAGTGTTTTTATGAAATATGAATTTTTGAGAAGGATATCCAAACTCGATCAAGAATTCCGATTCGATAAAACCGAGTTTTTGAAAGGTCTTCCTGTACCCTGTGTCAGCCTTGTCCCCTTCTCGATAGGTAGTAATGCTTATTTCTTTTTTTTCGTTTCGTAATATATCTATTGCTTTATCGAGAAGAGTCTCTGTAAGATCTGTTCTCCTACGGTACAGAGGATGTACTCCGAAAAAGTCGATACTTCCCGATTGGTAAGAAAGAAGCATGTTACCCACAACGATATTCCCATCATTGACAATCAATGCCTGTTTTCTGCCGATATTCTTCTTTACTACTTGTATGTATTCGTCTTCATTAAGAAAGGGATATCCATCTATTACAAGCCGTACCAGGTCCATCCATGCCGGAATATCAGCCTCTTGTGCAAACCTAATATCCAAGTGAGTATTCACGTTTTTTTTGCTAAGCATATCGAAATCCGCTTTAAAATCGAACCGTAGCTGCAGGGGGTAAAAGAGCTTCTTTTCCCTGAATGTGTTTGGGGGATACTTATACAGTGATGTAAAAATTCTGCTGAAGGCTTGTTGACTTTCGTAACCAGATAAAAGAGAAATCTCTAAGATCGACTTATCCGAGGTACAAAGCATTTTTGCGGCTTCGCTTAATCGACGACGCCTAAGGTAGTCATGAATAGTCATTCCTGTGGTTAGGGTGAATGTCCGATGAAGGTGATATGGGGATACATGAATTGCGCTGGCAATCGATTTTAAATCGAGCCTTTCGGTTAGGTGGTCCTCAATATATTCTATTGCAAGTATTGTTTTTGCGATATAGTGCATGTATATTCCCTTTGTCTGTGGAATATAGCTAATTATACGGATCGTGTTTTGACCATTATTGCTTTTTTCGATGGTATTGTCACTCGGTTTTTTTATTATACATCTTCTTATGAATTCCTGGATAGAAATCGGCATAAATGGTCGGGGCTGGATTTGTACGTAAGGACGCTGACAGGCCCGGAACGACGATATTTGCCGTGAAAGCAGCTGTACCAGAAGGTTTTTAAGCGCTTGTTCTGAAAAAGAATTTGATCTATTGGAGCAACATAAATGTTTCATGACGCAAATGCGATTATGACTTTATTCCACAAACATACCGCAGTATTTCAATTCTTTTTATTACCAATTCAAACAGGATAAAGAAAATTGCATACGTAAGAAGGACTGAAATGACAAATATGACGTAATGGTGTAAGCCTGTTTTCAGCAAGCCGTATATCACTGTGCTGAGAATCAGATAATGGAACAGGTAAAGGGCAAAGGAAGTTCGGGATAAGTATAATAATAATGGACTTCTTTTATTTATATATCTCTTTGCCATACCGATGAAAAACAGAACCAATACATACTCATCGCTTCCCTGTAGAAGGGCTAAAAGCATTTTTTCATATTTTGCAAAATGGTATTCTGAGATGATGATCCGGTGATTCAGATAGATGAATACGATGGTCAGTGTAA
Source organism: Sediminispirochaeta bajacaliforniensis DSM 16054 (assembly GCF_000378205.1). Lineage (NCBI taxonomy): Bacteria > Pseudomonadati > Spirochaetota > Spirochaetia > Spirochaetales > Spirochaetaceae > Sediminispirochaeta > Sediminispirochaeta bajacaliforniensis. The sequence continues at coordinate 56,863 of NZ_KB899425.1, forward strand.
GAGAGAGAATCCCAAACAGGCGTGTATATTTGAGGATTGTTTCAGTACTCGTTTTTCTAAAAGCAAAGAGATAGCCTAACAAGAAAAAGGTTAAATAAACCGCAAAATTCGCCCAGTCGGAATATAAATTTTGAAGTCCGGGAAAGAAAGGACGGAGTAGTACCTCAAGGAAGATAATAACGATCATAGGAAAGAAAATATGCTCTGATAAAAAACGGCTTGCTTTTTCTATATAGGCTATTTTGTTTTGCAGAATCTTAAGCAGTACCATCAAGATTAAGGAAAAAACGAAAAGATAGGCCAGAAACCACAGATGTCCCCAACCAAGATATCTATTTACAAAGCCCTCAAAAAACTCCGGATAAAAGTCAATTATATTCCCTTCAAAATGATATGTTTTTATTGCCATGAGATAGGCAGTCGGGGGGCAAATAAAGGCAATAGCAAAACATAATGGAACCATAAGTCTCTTTACCCGTTCTAAGAGGTATTCTCTGAAATTCCTTTTTTTCAGTGCATAGAATGAAGAAAATCCTGAGACAAGAAAGAGTAATCGCATAAACCATAAATTAAGGAATTTGGACTGAATAAAATAATAAAGCGACGGTATCTGATGGTCGCTATATATATAGGCATCTCCGAGATGAGAGAAGGTAATTGCTGCATGATGTGGAATTAAAAGAGCAACTACAATGACTCGTAACCAATCCAGATAATATTCACGATTTTTATGTTCCATGATGTCAAAACCCTCGTTAAAATGAATGATTCATTCAATTGTAGATTAAGATAAATAGATACTCTTGATCCTCTACCGTTTATAAGCGGTGATAATATTGTCCATGCATAATTCTTTAGCAGCTTCTGGAGAAACTTCAATAATCTCAAAAGAAGAGTATCTGCTGTCCATTGCCCACCATGTCAAGATTTCAATAATCATGGTTGCCGTCAATTCCAAATGAGGCAGCGGCCTGATTTCGTTTCTTTCAACAAAAATGGAGAGATACTCTGCCATGGTGTGAAAGAATCTTTTACGATAATCCTTGTAATACTCTGTGAGCCGGCCGCTATCAGCCTGATTCCTTTCGATGAATAGGCAGCCTGTTGCATGGCTTGATAGCAAATCAAATGCATCGGAGATCAATTCTTCAAAGCTGTAGTGTTCACCCCTATCTTCCAAATGGCTTGCAAAACGCGCTGAGATTGCATGAAAGCTTTCAAGAATTTCGGTTTCAAGATGTTGGAACATCGATTCTGCTATGGGCCTTTCAAGGCTTCTATTCATGAACGAGTCGTCAATTGCACATTTGAGAATGAAGTTTTTTATCTCATTTTTGCCTTTGAAATCATGGTATATAGTCCCCACAGATGTTCCTATTGCTTCAGCAATATGACTAATCTGTGTTTTTGAGTATCCTTGCCGAATAAAAAGCATTGCCGCGGCATCGTGTATCAATCTTATTCTTTCCATAAGAGAATCCTCTGCAATGAAATGAATGACTCATTCAGTTTATTGCAGATCTACTACCATGTCAACACAGACTTCACCCTAAATCTTTTTACCAATATAGAACACATAGCCATAATACTTTTTATATGTATGATAAAGTTCTGCCTCATGTCTTTGATTCATTACAAGTTCCTCAGCTGCCCTGTTACCGGCATATTTCTTTAGAAACCTCTCCTGCATACCCGTTTGCGGAATATAGAAATTATCAATCCAGCAATGTTCTGGCAAAACAAAGGTAGCAGTGGGGATGTAGCCTGCTTTTTCCATTAACCCGACTTTATTTGAAATGGTATCGATTTCTGGGTAAGCATCTTTCCAAAAGCTGTCGATTTCAGCAGGCCTCTTTCGGGTAAACCATGATGCCTCTGAAACGGCAATATGACCACCAGGTTTTAAAAATTTGTACCATTCATTTATACCTTGTTCAAACCCTATATTATAGATAGCTCCTTCCGACCATATTAGATCAAATTCCTCATTTTTGAAGGGAAGATCGTCCATAGAACCAATAATCCCTTTTACCCTGTCCTGAAAGTGTTGATTTCTGGCGGTCCTGTTGAAAATATCAATAAAGGCAGGAAATAGATCAATGCCGGTAATATGGCCTGGTGCATACTTGGCTAATACCATTGTTTGGCCGCCTGTTCCGCAGCCAATATCGGCGATTTTCGATTTACTTGTTAGATTATCAATAAAACGTAAAGCTTTAACGGTTATTTCCGGGCTACCGGGACCTTGGCGTTTTAGACTTGAAAAGTATTCACAGATCAACGTGAAATCAAATTCGTGAATTGATTTTTCACCGTTATTCATTCGTCTTTCCTCTTCTTCGTTTTATGTGTAAAGCAGCACAATTAAAGTGCTGCTTTACACAGGTGACAAAAAGACTGCTATAAAGTATCAACTATTCTATCAATATCTCCTGTTTGGATATGCTGAATATGTTCTTTGATTTTTTCATCTGGCCAATTCCACCATTTGAGTGTTGTTAGTTTTGTAATTACATCATTACTGAATCTTTTTCGTATCACTTTTGCAGGCACTCCTCCGACTATGGTATAAGGTGGAACATCTTTCGTAACTAGTGACCTGGTTCCAATAACTGCACCATCGCCGATTTTCACACCCGACATAATTACCGCATCGAAACCTATCCATACATCATTCCCGATAATAATATCACCCTTATTATCCCAGGCTTCTGTTATATGATTGATATCCAACTCCCATTGCTCATAAAATACTGGGAAGGTATAGGTAGATAGTGATCTTGTTGTATGATGGCCACTGGCCATAAGAAATTTTGCTTTACATGCTATTGAACAAAATTTCCCGATTAATAGTTGATCATTATTTATGGGATACTGATATAATACATTGTTTTTTTCAAAACCTTTTGGATCATCATAAAAATCATTATAGATTGTATAATCACCAACTTTTATATTCTTTCTAGTAATTACGTTCTTAAGATAGACCGTATGGAAATCATTTTGTCGTGGATAAATTTCTGCTGGATTAGGAATAGTCATATGTCATCATCTCCATTGTATTATTTTTTTTGACTATCCCATTACAACAATGCATCTTTTCATTGAATATCTCCTTGTTCAAATCTGAACACATAATGCTTTTTGTTACCTGAAATCCCAAAGGGCTTTTCAGTCTCGGCCTCTGAGCCATTTATGCTGAAATAAATTTGTGTTTTTTAAACAATAAGCTAGTGATAAGTATTGGAAGCACAGCAATAAAGGCAAAAAGCGCACTAATATGGAAAACGAAAATGATACTATATTTTTGGGCCAAAAAGCCCAAAAGCAAAGGAGCAATAACGGCTGAAATTCCGCTTACAAATGAAACAATACTGAAAGCTTTCTCATTTAGTTTACGATCAGGTACTGCCTTTGCTATTAACGTATTGATTATAGGCACCGTCCCCTTTGTTACTGTTCCAAGCATTATTGAAACAATCGAAATCATGATTATGTCTTTAACAATACTGATGGAGATGAGCAAAAGCGACATTAGTATTTCTGAGATAATGAATACTTTCTTGCAACCAATTCGATCCGTTATCTTCCCAATCAATATTTTCCCCATCATATTTCCTATAAAAAAAGCACCGGACAAGGAGCCCAATATTGCAGTTGATGCTCCTCTATATACAAAAAGAAATGGTATAAAAACAAATAACGATGAGCTTGCAAGTGAATCAATAAAACTAGTCAGAATTGCAATAATGAATTCCTTACTCTTGTGCAATCCATGTATTTTTCGTATTTTTGTTTTTTCGACTAAAGAAGATGAAAAATCTACTTTATAAAAGAAGATGAGTGACAGGATTGCCATTATTAAGGGCAAAACGCCATACATAAAGGCGGTATTACGCCAATCAACTATTGAGACGAAGATTGTAACACATGCAGCTATTCCTACTCTTCCTATGTCACCCATTGCCGTAAAACTGCCCATCCTATTCCCTATATCGTTCTGGTCGCTGCTATTTGCAATAAGTGCAAAGCTGATGGGATGAAATAGCCCGAAGCCAATACTGGCTAAAATAAAGCCACATGTTAGTAACATGAATCCTGAAGATAATCCTGTGATAATAAATGCGCAGGAATACAAAATCATAGATATCAACAGGACCTTATATCCTCCAAAACGCATTGCGATTGAAGCTGCCGGCAAGGCAAGAATAACACTTGCACTATTAAGCAAACCCGTGAGCAATCCTATTTTACTAAATTCAATGCCAAGATCTTTCTGTATGAAGGGGAGTAATAATGGAAGGCTGGCAAGAAATCCGTCATTGAGAATATGCAGAAGATTGAGCCGCATCATTTTATTTCTGATCTTTTTTCCCATATCTATCTATCATACGCTAAAATTATGTAACTGGGAAAAGAATGTATCTTCATTTTACCCATTCCATAATAAGCTCATGTTCTCCCGTATCGCTGTCGAATGATTCTGATATGACCGAAAAGCCCTTATTCCTGTAGAAATTGATACTTTTTTTGTTTTTATCATATACCTTCAATTGAAGATGATCCCGAAGGTTTTTAATATGTGATAGTAATGAACTCCCAATGCCTTTCCCTTGGCTTTCCGGTTTTACAAAAATTGCAGCAAGATATTCGTCTATTAATGCAATAAATCCAAGAATTTGTTCTCCGTCGATGAATACATATGCTTCTGACATTGGCATATACTTGCTTTTCATCACAGCTCTATTGGCGTCCCAGAAATCTTTCGGGATGAAATTATGAGCCACTATCGATGCTTCATACCAAATATCTACTACTTCATCGATATCTGGAGTTTCCATCTTTCTTATTAAGCGATCATTCAATTTACTTCCTCATCCTATGTGATTTTACAAAAAAGTATTTAACTTTGAATAGAGAAGGCTGCTTCAGTTTATATCTTTTTTTAAAAGATAATCCTTTTGTAGTTCATCACCCATCCGAAAGAAGTGTTCATTAAATCTAATAAATCCATTGCGCTCATAAAAGGCTATTGCCGATTTGTTTTTTTCCCATACTCCCAACCAGATATATCGGCAACCGGCGTTTCGAGCAATTTTCTCTGTTTTTTCTATCATAAGGCGCCCTATGCCCCGACCTTTGAACCCTTTTATTACATAAATACGTTCAAGTTCTATTGACTCCGGATCGTTTATATCGGTTTGGGCAGGTGCAAAATTGATTTTAAAATAAGCTACTGTTTCTTGATTTTCGCATAAGAGGTAGAATTGTGAAATGGGATTTTTAAGTTCTTGTCTGATTCGATCGGGGTCAAAGGCCTCTTCCAAATAACGCCTCATAGTCTCTTCGGTATTCATTGAGCTGAACGTATCAAAATAGGTTTTTTTTCCTATGGCGACTAATGTCTCCGTAAAGCTTTCATCACACTTCAGAATCTCCATAGCAGTATCCTACCTTTAATTTTTTGTTTTTTATACAAGATAAACAGGAGAGTACGGCATCACTCAGCTCGGCAGGGGCGCAAAATTTCCCAATTGATCCCGTCTGCTGTCCCGTTTAAATTCAGGCATCAACTTATAGCCATACTGCCCAATCGTCATACTCGAATGTGCCGCTGCCGTGATGTAATTTGCCATCATTTTTCAACTGCCGAAAAGCGTTACACATTCTTGTCAGAATCTCTGGTTGTATGTCCAGAGAGTGATGCCCCGGAAACACACGCTTCACTGGCAATGCTGATATCCTTTCCAATGAGTTGAGATATGCTTCTGGATCGGTGGATGGATAATAAGCAAATAAAGTATCCTTGTAAACTAGGTCTCCGGTGAAAAGATAACCATGTTCTTTTTCCCAGAAACACATATGGCCTGGGGAATGTCCTGGTGTATGATAAATTTGAACGGAGCGGCCGCCAAAATCTATCATATCATTGTTGTTAAGGACTCTTGTTGGATTTCCCTGAAAAAATTTGTACTCATTTACATCATACCCTTTTGGCAGGTCACAACGATCAACGACCATATCTTTAATCTGATTTATTGTCAGAGGGAACTCTCCATTCAGCCAATTCAATTCATCATGATGTGCATAAAAATCAGGAAAATATTCATGTCCTCCAATATGATCCCAATGAATGTGCGTTGCTACAGCAGTTATTGGATTTTCAGTGAGCTTAAGAACCTCATCATATATATTACATATGCCAAGGCCGGTATCGATTAGTAAACTCTTTCCCAACCCATTCAGAAGATAGCAATGCGTTTCTTCCCAATGGCGATATTCGCTGATAATAAAAGTTTTTTCATCAATTTGATCTATGGTAAACCACTCGCTCATATATTTTCCCATTATAACCCTTTTGTTAGCAAATGATCCTTTGCAAATTGGACCAGATCCCATAAATTCCCATATAAATCTTCAAATACCGCAACTATTCCATATTCTGCTTCTTTGGGTGGCCTCACAAACGTAATTCCAATTGCTTGCATTCTATCATAATCACGCCAGAAATCATCAGTACGAAGAAATAGGAACACCCTCCCACCTGCTTGATTTCCGATAAATGGAACCTGCTCTTCCTTTGAGGCTTTAGCCAAAAGAATGGAAGTTCCTTCCGAACCGGGAGGGGCTACGACAACCCATCGTTTATCTTGCTCAGGCTGGTAAGTATCTTCTAATAAAGTAAACCGTAACTTCTGCGTGTAGAAATCAATGGCTTCATCATAATCTCTAACAACTAAAGCGATATGAACAATTGATTGTTTCACTCCATCTCCTTTTACTCCTTCTGAAATGAACCAATTTCAACTAAATTCCCTTCAGGATCCGCTATATAACAGGTTCGTTGTCCCCATGGTTCTGTTGTCGGCTCAAGTACAGAAACGGCCCCTTTACTAAGGACTTCATTATATGTTCTATCAACAGCTTCGAAATTCTCTACACTTAAAGCTATCTCACTATGACCATTTAATTTTTGTACATAGTTAAAACTGTGATGTACCATCCTTTCAAAATCAGTTCTGCGATAAAGCAAGAACAATGTCCCATCTTTTTCTAAAAAAACATTTGTTGTGTTTTCATCTTCTTTGATATCAAACCCCAAAACATCTCTATAAAAGCGAACCATCAATGCCATGTCGTTGACGAAGATTCCAAATCCTTCCAGTTTCATATTACCCTCTGTTTAAAAGTGTATGTACCGTGTATGCTTTATTATGCGCTGTTCCCCTCCGATTCATATTTGCGCTCCAGGAATTGATTAGCTCATCGTTATTATATAGAGCTCCATAAGCTTTACAGACATCGTTGTTGCGGATAATCACTTCAAACCCATTCATATCACTATTTTCAATTTGAAATCTCGAGAAAATTGTATTTCTATCTATTGAAAATGTTCCCCTCTGCGTGCCTAAACTTGGATTCTCAGATATAAATGAATACTTAGTCTTTGATATTTTCGTTATTGAATAGAAATTCTCAATTCTTGAATTATTTAACATCACCCAGCTTTTATTTTCTATATCATTCTTATTAATGATAATCTCTGTTTCTCCTCTTGCGTTTATTATATTTCCATCAGGAGTTACAAACTCGGAAAAAGTTTCCCATAAAGCGTTTTCTGCTAACAAATGCATACATTATTTCTCCATTATTAGGACTGCTGTATTTATAAAACCATAATCACCTGCACCATATTTTTCCAAATATGTGTGCTTTAGATATTTCCGAATTGTATTTTCCTTATTCCTGGTTCTGATGAAACCAACTTTTTCATATGCCGCAATTGCCCTAATGTTTTTTTCAGATGGTCTAATGATAAACTTTTTAACCTTTTGCTTTTCAGCTAAATATTGCACAAGCAAGTGTAGTGCCTGCGGTCCGAAACCTTTCCCGCAGTACCTCTTTTTCTTCAGCCAAATATCCAGTTCTGCAGAATAGGGTCTTAAGTGAAAGCAGGCATAACATAAGCATCCAATTTCTTCTTTATCATTTTCGATGATCATCATAGAACCTTTTTGCCTTCCACTCTCGAGATAATAAAAATCTTCAAAATCATTTTGAAATTGAACCCAATCAGGTATCGGACTTTCTGGATAATCCGGCATACCCATGTGTAAATTAGCTGTATCAGATAAACATAACCATCTATATGTTTTTTCTTTTTCAGAAATATTTGCATGCCTAATGTTTATCATGTAATTCTTCCTTTTGTCTCCGATTTTCTATCGCATTTCGTGAACATTCGAAGTTAATCAGACACCTTGCAGGTATGAATAATTGGAAAAAGTATATCACACTTTTTGCAGAACTGTGCAAATAGCTAATTTACCACAAGGCTGCTGTGTATTCACTGTATATCCATCGATTGAAGTCTATGTTTTATCATTTTCTTTTCTATACAATAGCATTGGTATATTTCCTTGTCTGATAATTTCTTTTTCCAATTTCATGCCTATATTGGAAGCTACTTTTTCCGATGCCTTATTTTGGGGTTTTATTAATGCAATAACGCTATTGAGGTTTTTTACTTTAAAAGCATAATTAATAAGCATATGTGCAATTTCTGTGGCATAACCTTTTCCCCAAAATTTGATATCTATGACATAGATTATTTCAGTCTCGTCGATTCCCTCTACATCTTTCTTAAGTAATCCGCAATGTCCAATTGAAGTTCCTGTAGCTTTATCTACCAAAATCCAAAGATCATATTCGTCTTGAAAAGGATTATCAATATTTTCCTGTACATCGCTGTTCATTTTGTTTCTATCTCTATGACCACCCATGTATTCTGTGACGTCTGAATTGGTCCAAAGGTCAATTATGAAATTCTTATCTTTGGGTAAAATATTTCGTAACAGCAATCTATTTGATTCAATGTTAATGACATGGTTATCCGTTTCAGGAAGTGTTTGTTCCATAGTTTTCCCTGTATAGCTTTAATTTTCACCCAATGGCGATAATATGAAAACTTGACCATTGGTCGATTTTGATAAAACAATGCGAAATTATCTATCCGCTATTCCTGGCCATTCGTTTATCAAATTTATGACTCAATTAACTCATTTCATGTAGCTTCTGATAAATAAATGCAGCCCGTTCTTCAGCTGAAACCCTCGGAACTTCAATTATATTGTATCCTAAAATTTTATATATTTCAGCAACCCTTTCTCCAAATTCATTCGCTTGCTGATATGTCATTTTTCTTTCGTCGTCAGTTGTATAAATTCCCTCCCATCCCTTGAAGAAAAAGACATTTGGATTATACCTGTATGCCTCAGCTGCATTATAGTAGATGTTTGTTTCAAGATTAAATAGCTCTGCATAAGCAATTAGATCAGGTATTCCTCTATCAAAAACTTGTAACTGACTTCTTTCAACTGCATTATTCTTGTAAAGAATTGTAGCCCTTGAAAGCATCAATTGGGTAAATAGATTCGGATCATGTTCCGGAACGCCAGGTGCCGATATCAAGCGTTGTTCATACAAAACTATTCTGGCTGGTTCAGAGATACAATTAATATCCATTTTTTCCAGTAGCTTTATTATTGTAGATTTCCCACCTCCCATTGCTCCAGTAAGAATGAAATAATTACGTTGGTTCATTGACATAGTAACCCCAGTTTATTCTTCAAATCACGCATATATACGTCTTGAATAGCCTTAAGATTAATAAAGAGTCTTGCAAATATTCTGAGGAACAATTTCTTATACACTAAGGATTCTGTAAATGTAATCTTTGTCTTTCCATCCGATAACTTCTCAAAATTGCCTATCCATTCTCCAGAAAAATATTTGCTGTCCATGGTAAAACCATAGACATTATATTCTTCTTTTTTCGTTATTGTAAAATGGATCTCCATTCCTCCTTTACCATATTCGATAAACTCCTTATCACTAAGTATTTTAAGATTTTGAAGATCACTTCGCCATTGCCAGTTCTCATTATCCGTAATAGTATCCCAGACCTTTTCGACTCTGGAATTCAAAACCTCTGTAGCAGTAGATATTCGACTTTTCATTGTGATTTATCCTCCTATTAATTTTTGAATTAAACTTGCACATAACGTTTTGTGAATATGCGAGTTGCTGTCAGGCCGTTAAGCAGGATCACATTACGCTTTTTTTATTGCACTTTATTGCATCTATTATCTGGGTCAACCTTTTCTTTCTGGTTTCTTCTTTTTTAGCATCTGCAAAATAGTATGATAATGTTTTCCTGCCAGACGGCGGATAATGTTTAAACGCATCATATAGTTCCGGAAACTCTATTAATGCTGATTCTAACAACAATATCTTCTCTGTCAAGTTGTCTTTCTTTTTTGGGGGATTCCACATTCCGTCACGTTTTGCATCTTCAATAGCTTTCAAACCATATTCAGTCATTAATCCTGATTGAGTTAATTCTTCTGCTAATTTCTTATTTTTCTCAGACCATTTACTTTTTTTTCTACGAGGTGAAAATTTCTTACGATATTTTGTATCATCACTCTCATTAGCTTTGCCAAACTGCCCGTCAATCCAACCGAAACATAGAGCTTCTTCAAGCGCATCTTGTGCAGACAAGGTTGTTGAATCCTTGCCTTTTTCAAATAGTAACCAAACACTTTCATCTTGGGAACAATTGTTTTGCAACCATTTTCTAAATTCGTCTCTAGAATGAAATATTAATAATTGCTTGTTCATCATTCTCCCCCATAAACGGTAGTATAATTTGTTTACTATAAATCGACCATAGATGGCGAAGGTGTTTCTTAAATTCCTCTTCTTTGATAGCGGAGACAGGCTGGATATCGATCTGGAGGAATCCCTGATTTTCCTGTTTGAAGTACCACTGATTATACGGTACTATTCAGGTGTGAAAAAGGCCATGCTTCTGGTTCTTCTCGGTGTGCTGTTATCATCAGTCCCGCAGTATGCCGAAGAGCCAATGCAGTTTATCCATCTTTCCCTGCGGGAGGGACTCTCCAACAATTCGGTTTTTGCGATTTATCAGGATTATCTGGGTTTCATATGGTTCGGTACTTTTTCCGGATTAAACCGCTACGATGGACGAAAGATTCAGGTTTTCAAGCCGGAACAGGCGCGTCCCGAGAGTATCTCCGGTTCGGTTATCTTTGATATATTCGAGGATTCAAAACAGCGTCTTTGGATCGGGACTGACGGAGGAGGACTCAACCGTTACAACTTTTCCGATGGTTCCTTCTCTGTCTACCAGGCGGAACCGGGAAACCCCAACACCCTTCCGAGCCAGAAGGTCTTCTGTCTGGAAGAGGACTCAACCGGCCGAATCTGGATCGGAACCGGGGATGCGGGTATTGCCATCTTTCTACCTGGAACAGAACAGTTTATCCGCTATTCCTTCTCAGGAATTGAAGGCCTCGAAAGTGATGTTATCCGGGTCCTTCTCGAGGATTCAAAAGATCGTATGTGGATTGGGACGCAGGGGGGCGGGCTGTCCATGTACCGGGACGGATTTTCCCTGAACAACTTCTTTGACAAGGCCACGGTCCGGGATATCTTTGAAGATTCCCTGGGAAGGATCTGGGTGGGCCTCGAGAACGAAGGACTTTACGTTGCCGATTCAGCGACGGAGGATTTCTCCTTCCGACAGGTTTTCGGAGAAAAAAGCGTACGCTGCATTGCGGAGGACGATTTCGGTACTATCTGGGCTGGTACAGAGCGGAGCGGACTGGTTCTTGTGGACGGAGATTATTCGACCCGCCCCGTTGTCCATGATCAAAACAACGACTTTTCCCTAAGCAGCAATTTTATTCGGGATATTTACGTGGATAAATCGGGTATCGTCTGGGTCGCCACCAGGGGAGGCGGAGTCGACCGCTATAATCCCCGGGCCAGGGGTTTTACCTATCTGCTTCAGGGCGGATACGATGTCAGGAAGATTCTCGAGTCCCGGGAGGGCGATCTCTGGATAACCACCGACGGCCAGGGCCTTATGCGGATGGACCGGCAGGGTGAAATAACTCGTTATCTTTATTCCGAAAATGACCCGGCGGGCATAATCAGCAACCATCTCTACTCCCTGGCGGAAGATCCCGAGGGGAATATCTGGATTGGTAGCGACGGTGACGGGCTCATGCAGTACAGAAGAAGGGATAGCCGTTTCCTTCGGTATTACGCGGACCCTGATAATCCCTCTGCCCTCAGTTCGAATGTGATATGGGCTCTTCAGGTGGACCAGGAGGGGTATTTGTGGATCGGGACCGAAGGAGGCGGACTAAACCGGTATCTTCCTGGAGAGAACAGATTCGAGCGTTTTATGAATAATCCCGGTCGCCCGGAATCCCTACTGGGAAACTCGATTCGGGCCCTCTACGAGGATTCCGGTGGTGATCTCTGGATAGGTACCTGGGACGGGGGCTTGAGCATGAAGATCAGGGGAGAGGATCGGTTTCTCAATTATACCCGGGACCCCGGGGATCCCCGCAGCCTCAGCGACAACAGTGTAAACTGTATATCCGAGGACGGTGAAGGGAATCTCTGGGTGGGAACCTCCGGGGGCGGTTTGAACCGTTTTGATCGGGGAAAGGGGTCTTTCCATGCTTTCCGGGTACAGGACGGCTTGTCCGATGACAATGTTTTCGGCATCCTTCCGGACGACAGTAGTTTTCTCTGGGTCAGTACCGCCAACGGCTTGTCCCGCTTTGACCTGATAACCGATCAGATTACTAACTTGTGGAGATCCGATGGTACCCTCTCCAACCAGTTCGGCCGGAACGCTTATTTTCGCAGCTCCGATGGAAAGCTTCTGTTCGGCACAGCCAGGGGCCTTCTGAGCTTCGATCCGGAAAAGATCCATGTCAACTCCTATTCCCCGGATATCAGGATTACCGGCTTCAGCCTTTTCAACGAGGAGATCCCTGTGGGGATTCCGGTGAGAGGTCGGGTCTATCTGGAGAAGAATATCTGTCTTACAGAGAGTCTGACTGTCTATCCCGGGGCTAGTTTTATCGGTTTCTCCTTTGCCTCCCTGGATTATGCCGATTCGGAGAAAAATAAATACGCCGTGAGGCTTAACGGTTTTGATACAGACTGGCATTATCTGAGAACGGAGAACACCTTCTACTATTCCAGCCTTCCTCCGGGATCCTACATGCTTCAGGTCATGGGTACCAACAGTAATGGGGTCTGGAGTAACAACTATGCTGATCTTGAAATAACCGTGGTACCCCCCTTTTATCAAACCTGGTACTTTGCCCTGTTCATGGGTGGGCTGTTTGTTTCGATTTTCTTTGTCATTGGAAAGATCCGGATTGCCGGGCTCGATAAGCGGAACCGCATGCTCCAGCAGTTCTCTAACTATGTGCAGGACATCCGGGAGGAGGAACGCAAGGCCATTGCCAGGGATGTGCATGACGAACTGGGTCAGCTGCTTACAACTCTCAAGATGCATATCTTCTGGCTCTCCAAAAATGCTGCTTCGATGCTTGAACAGCGTCAGGCCCGCTACGAATCGATGCTTGGTATTATCAACGAAACCCTGGACTGGTCAAAGGACCTTGCAACACGGCTGCGTCCGGTTATCCTGGATAATCTCAGCCTTGGTGAAGCTGTGGACTGGCTCCTGGACGAGACGGAACGTCATTCTTCTCTACGCTTTCAGCGTTCCGTTGGGCTCACCCCGGAGATGAATGTGGAGCGGGCTACGGCGGTGTTCCGCATTATTCAGGAGACGGTAACGAATATTGTCCGCCATTCAAACGCGGCCAGTGCTTCGTTGTCCCTTGCGACTAACGAGGGCATTCTCTATGTAACCGTCCATGATGACGGAGTGGGGATGGCGAAAAACAAACTTACCGACCCTGAATCCTATGGTATAATCGGTATGCAGGAACGGGCCAAGCATCTTGGTGGTGAAATATCGATCCATTCTACCCCCCTGGGAACTACCGTTTCCCTGAGAGTCCCTGTAACAGGATGATGACATGCTGCGTATACTGATAGCAGACGACCACCCGGTACTGCGCCGGGGGCTTATTCAGCTCATGGAAGAATCCCTCTCGATTTCCGAGATATACGAAACCGGGAACGGTTGCGATGTGCTTCCCATGTTGCGAAAAAACTCCGTTGATGTTGTGGTCCTGGATATAAGCCTGCCTGACAAGGATGGCATGATTGTCCTGGCGGGGGTGAAGCAGGAGTTCCCAGACTTGCCTGTACTGATGTTGAGCATACAGCCGGAGACACAGTACGCAGCCCGGGCCCTGAGACTTGGCGCGGCGGGCTGTCTGAATAAAGCGATAGCACCGGAAGAGCTTGTCCGGGCACTGCGCCAGGTGGCACGAGGGGAACATTATATGAACGAAACGACCTCCAGTATTCTGCTGGAGACCATTCGGCATCCCGGTGCTGCCCTGCCTCATGAACTCCTGTCCGAGCGGGAAACCCAGGTCATGCTCTCCATAGCGTCGGGAATGACCCTCTCGGAGATTGCCGACGAACTCTGCATAAGCGTTAAAACTGTAAGCACCTACCGCAGCCGACTGCTGGAGAAGATGAACCTGAAAAACAACGCCCAGCTTACCCAGTATGTCTACAAGCACAAACTGATGCCCATGGGCTGATGTAGGAAAAATCCTACAGAGAAATCAAAGATACTCTTACTTACAGCTGGAATTTCATAGCCCACACTGTGTCCATGGATTGGGGAGCAAATGTGATTGTCCGGAGCTTGTCGCCCCGGGTTCCGTCGGAGCGGGAACAGGTTATAGGGTTTCTGTCTCGTTACGGCCTCGACTATGAGGATGATATTGAATATTCCATCGGTATCTTCAGCAGTGAGACCATGGTGGCCACCGGCTCCCTTTCCGGAAAGGTTGTAAAAGGTGTCGTCGTCCATGAAGGGTACCGGGGTGAAAATCTTACCGCCAAAGTCCTGACCTATCTTAAAATCCTGGCCCATAACCAGGGCATCGATTCTCTGTTTATCTACACACTGCCGCAGAACAGGGCGCATTTCAACGCCCTCGGCTATACCGAAATTGCCTCCACCGAGGATGTCCTCCTTTTGGAAGATAACAGCCGTAACTTCAGTCTGTTTCTTTCCGGACTCTCCAGGCTCAATCCCATGGGCCTGCCCGCGGCATCTCTGGTAATGAACTGCAACCCCTTTACCCTTGGACACCGTTATCTGGTGGAACGGGCTGCCGGAGAAAATCCCCTGGTTCTTTTATTTGTTGTCCAGGAGGACCGCTCGGTATTTCCCTTCGACGTCCGGAGAAAGCTAATTGAAGAGGGGGTTCGGGACCTTGAGAATGTACGGGTAATCCCCGGTGGGGACTATATTATCTCAAGCGCCACATTCCCAAGCTACTTTATCAAGGACAAGGGGAAGATTGTCGATACCCATACCCGTCTGGACCTGACAATCTTTGGGGCGCATATCGCTCCTGCCGCCGGAATCCGGCGCCGCTATGTTGGTCAGGAACCCTTCTGTCCGGTAACCAAGCGCTACAACCAGAGTATGCACGAAATCCTGCCGGAATACGGTCTCGATGTCGTGGAGATTGAGCGTCGGGAATCTGACAATACGGTCATCAGCGCATCCGAGGTCCGGCGCCTCATTGCTGCTGGCAAAACCGAAGAGACGGCGAAAATCGTGCCTCCCAGTACATACAAATACCTTACTTCCGCAGAAGCGGAGGATATCCGCAGCGAAATTCAAGGAGGATCTGCATGAAGATCACCCAAAAAGGCATTGCCGGGACT
Organism: Sediminispirochaeta bajacaliforniensis DSM 16054; assembly: GCF_000378205.1. NCBI lineage: Bacteria > Pseudomonadati > Spirochaetota > Spirochaetia > Spirochaetales > Spirochaetaceae > Sediminispirochaeta > Sediminispirochaeta bajacaliforniensis. Next base: position 72,589 of record NZ_KB899425.1, read on the forward strand.
CTGGAGTCCAGCGATGTTCTTATTACTGTCAGTCCACCCACGGATCCGGGCATAAAGATCGAGCTGGAAAGCATCGTAAAAAAACAGTTTGGAAACCGGATTATAGCCGTAGTCAACGAAGTCCTGGAAGGGTTTGGGATAAAGGATGTTCATGTAACCCTTCAGGACAAGGGTGCCCTGGACTGTACCGTCAGGGCCCGCCTGGAAGCGGCAGTCTATCGTGCCGCGGGCATAAGCCAGATACGGTGGAGACGTTGAACCCATGAAACTACGAAGAACCATGCTGTACGTTCCCGGTGGCAATGCCGCCATGGTCAAGGATGCCCACATATACCGTTCCGACGCGATAATGTTCGATCTGGAAGATTCCATCGCCGTAAACGAAAAAGAAAGCGCCAGGCTCCTTGTTTTCCATGCCTTGCGGACCCTGAGCTACGAAGGCACAGAAACGGTGGTAAGGATCAACGGCCTGGATTCCCCCTACGGCCGGGACGACATTAAAGCCATGGTAAACGCTGGACCTGATATAATCCGGCTTCCCAAGACCGAGACAGCCCAGGATATTCAGGATGTGGAGGAGCTCATCAGGAAGGAAGAGGCGGCCGCTGGTCTTGAAGAGGGGAGCATCGCCCTGATGGCCGCCATCGAAAGTCCCCTGGGAATCCTTAACGCCTACCAGATAGCCACCGCAAGTTCCCGGCTTATAGGCATTGCCTTTGGAGCAGAGGACTATGTTACCAACATGAAGACCTCGAGGAGCCGGGCGGGTTCGGAGATCTTTTATGCCCGTTCCGCCCTGGTAACTGCTGCCCGGGCCGCGGGAATCTACGCCCTGGATACGGTATTTTCTGACCTGAACGATGAGGAAGGCTTTGTGGAAGAGGTCCGCATGGCCAAACAGCTCGGATTCGACGGCAAGTCCATCATATCTCCCCGGCAGATCCGGCCGGTCCACGATGTTTTCGCCCCCACTGAGGCGGAAGTGGAGGCCGCCCTCCGGGTCATGCGCGGCATTGCGGAGGCGAAGAAGCGCAACACGGGTGTTATTACCGTGGACGGCAAGATGGTGGACAAGCCCATGGTCGAACGGGCCGAACGGGTAATCGAAATGGCCAAGGCTTCGGGCCAGCGTATCCCCGAGGAGGAGTTACATGTCTGAGAACGCGATTGGCCGGGAAATCCGGGATTCAATACCCGGCTACGAAAAGCTGAAACCCTTCCAGGGCGCCTTTGCAAATACCCCGCTGGTGCGTCAGGAGAAAGGAAATCGCAACCTTCCCCGGCTGAATAAGCTGCTGGATACGGTGGAGCAGGCAGTTTTGAAAACTGGACTCAAGGACGGCATGACGATCTCTTTCCATCACCATTTCCGCAACGGCGACAAGGTCGTTAACATGGTAATGGATGTCATTGCCAACCTGGGGATAAAAAACCTGACCCTGGCAAGTTCTTCCCTGACGACGATCCATGACGAACTGCTTCCGCACATAAAAAAGGGGGTGATCGGCCGCATCATAACCAGCGGGCTCAGGAGTAAGCTCGGGGAGCAGATCTCCGCGGGAATCATGGATGTACCGGTCTTGTTTCATTCCCACGGCGGTCGAGCCAGGGCCGTGGAGACGGGACAGATAAAGATTGATGTCGCATTTTTGGGGGTACCATCCAGCGATGTATATGGAAATGCCAACGGCTTTACCGGGTCCTCCGCCTGCGGTTCCCTGGGCTATGCGATTGTTGACGCCAAGCATGCTTCCAGGGTCGTACTTATCACGGACAATCTTGTCGAATACCCGAACACCCCCTTCAGTATCGACCAGGATCTGGTGGATCACATCGTTGTCGTAGATTCCGTGGGGGACTCAAGCCGTATAGCCACTGGGGCAACCCGTATAACCAGTAACCCCAAGGACCTCCTGATTGCCCAAAACGCCGCGGATGTAATCGCCTATTCTCCCTATTTTGAGGATGGTTTCTCCCTTCAGACTGGTTCCGGCGGCGCCTCCCTGGCGACGACTCGCTACCTTGCGGATTACATGCGAAGGCGCGGGGTTATCTGCAGTTGGGCCCTTGGGGGAATAACCAGCCAGATAGTCAAGATGCATCAGGAGGGGCTTATAAAGAGGATGCTGGATGTCCAGAGTTTTGATCTGGATGCCGTGAACTCCATCGCCGTGAACCCCATGCACACGGAGATTGATGCCTCTTATTACGCGAATCCTCTGAACAAGGGCTGCGCAGTAAACAAACTAAATGTTGTCGTCCTCAGTGCGCTGGAGATCGATACCAACTTCAACGTTAACGTGCTTACCGGTTCCGACGGAATAATCATGGGGGCCTCCGGCGGTCATTCCGATACCGCCATCGGTTCCGGCCTTTCAGTGGTGGTCGCCCCCCTGATCCGGGGAAGGATCTCCAGTGTTGTAGACAGGGTCCTGACTGTTGTTACCCCCGGAGAGAGTGTGGATATCCTGGTTACCGACAGGGGGATAGCCATCAATCCCCGGCGAAAGGACCTGATTGGCTATTTTCACGGCAGCAAGCTGCCTCTTTACACCATTCAGGAACTGAAAGAGCGGGCCGAACGGGTGGTGGGGACCCCGGAACCCATCAAATTCGGCGACAGGATTGTGGGGCTCGTGGAATATCGTGACGGAACAATTATCGATGTTATCCGTAACGTCGCGGATTAATTCTTGTGTATACGCGCAGCCTGGGTGCGTAAAAAATACCCAATAAGGAGTCTGTATGAAAAAATCATTTGTAAGCTTGCTGGTTCTTGCTATCTGTTTTGCTCTGGCAGCCCCGATCTTTGCCGAAGGGCAGAGGGAAGGCGGAGATGTTCAGTATCCCAAAGGGGCCCTGGATTTCGTTGCCCCCTCAGGTGCCGGTGGTGGATGGGACCTGACTATCCGTACCGTTGCCAAGGTTCTGAAGGATACGGGTTTGGTAAAAGTTCCCATGCCTGTCCGTAACAACCCGGGTGCCGGCGGGGCGGTACATCTTGCAAGCCTTCAGGAAAAACCCAAGGCGGACAACATCATTACTGTGTATTCTCCTCCTCTCATTCTTACCAAGCTTTCCGGTTCAACAGACCTTAACTATGAAAATGTGACTCCCCTGGCCAACCTGATTGCGGACTATGCGGTATTCGTTGTTAAAGCGGATTCCAAGTACAACAGCATCATGGATGTTATGAATGCCCTGAAAAAGGATCCCAAAAGCGTAAAGATCGGCGGTACCTCCTCCGCGGGTTCCATGGACCATATCCAGTTTCTGATTATGGCAAGAGCGGCGGGAGTAAAGAACCTGCGGCAGATCGACTATGTCAATTTCAACGATTCCGGCGCAGCTCAGGTTATGGGCGGTCATATCGATCTCTTTTCCACTGGTTTGTCCGAAGTCCGTGGTCTTATCGAGAGCGGAGATCTCAAGGCCCTGGCCCAGACTGCTGACCACAGGGTCGGAGAAGGGGTTGTGGCCGCAATCCCTACCTGCATGGAAGCCGGAATTCCGGAAACCTTCGTAAATTGGCGTGGTCTCTTCGGGCCTCCCGAAATGCCCCAGTATGCCGTTGATTTCTGGGAAGACACCCTGAATCAGATGGTCAAAACCGAAGAGTGGAAGCAGGCAATGATCAAGAACGGCTGGGACGATTACTACTTGGAAGGTCCCGAGTATCTTGAGTTCCTGAAAAGGGTAGACCAGTCATACCGCGGCATTCTTGATGAAATAGGTATGCTCGCCGACTGATCCTTTCCAGTGCAATCCTGCGGAGCGGCCCGTGGAGAGGATCCGCTCCGCACTTTCTTGTGAGGAAAACAATGAATATGACACTGATTTCCGGAACAATCTCCTTTGTCATTGGAGCTGTTGTAACCTGGATGAGTCTGAAACTGCCCGAAGCAAGTGTTGGTATTCCCCATGCGCCCAAGGTTTTTCCCGCGGGGCTTGGGATCCTGATGGTGATCTGTTCCGCATATCTTCTCCTGCGGGAGTCTGTCCGGATAAGGAAAAATGGAAAAACCGAACACGAACCCAGGAATCCCTTTCTGTCGAAGATAGTATGTACCTGTATCTTCGGGGTCCTCTACGCCCTGCTGTTCAAACCCCTGGGGTATGTACTTTCCACCTTCCTTTTTCTGGAGCTTGAGTTGTTCCTGTTCAACGGAGCAGCCAAATGGAAGATTAATACGGTGGTTTCACTCACCTTCAGTCTTTTCATCTATCTGTTGTTTGCCAAGACTCTGGGGGTTTATCTTCCGCAAACACCGATCATCTGGTTTTAGGAGTTCACCATGGAAACACTGAATTTTCTGGTCCAGGGACTGGGCATTGCGATACAGCCGCTGAACATACTGTGGGTCACCATCGGTGGAATCCTCGGAACGATCATCGGTATGCTTCCTGGCCTCGGACCCGCCACTGGAGTGGCAGTCCTTTTGCCTCTGACATTTGTTATGGGGCCCACGGCGTCCCTGATTACCATGGCAGGTGTCTACTACGGCGCCATGTACGGGGGGTCCAGGGCCTCAATCCTGATCAATACCCCCGGAGACGGGGCCGCAGTGGCTGCTACCTTCGACGGTTATCCCATGACTCTAAAAGGTGAGGCGGAAGCAGCCCTGGCCATATCCGCCATTGCATCCTTTATCGGCGGGGTAATAGCAACGATCCTTATGGTGGCGGTTGCGCTTCCGGTGGCCCGCTTCGCCCTGAAATTCGGTCCTGCCGAATACTTCATGCTCTTTGTCTTTGCCCTTTCGGCTACCGCTTCCATGGGTAAGGGAGACAGCCTGAAGGGTTTTATTGCCACCCTGCTGGGATTAATGATTGCCACCATCGGCATCGACGGGCAATCCGGAATCAAGCGCTTTACCTTCGGCATCCTGCAATTGGAAGCGGGAATTGATTTCCTGGTCGTAATCATCGCCGTCTTCGCCTTGGGTGAAGTCTTCAAAAGCTTCCGGAACATAGCGGAGGGGCATAAAAAGACCCAGACCCAATTTGGAAAGATCTGGATAAGCTTGGCTCAGTGGAAACGCTGTATGTGGCCCATTCTGCGTTCCTCGCCCTTCGGCTTCTTTATTGGAGCCCTGCCTGGGGCCGGAGGAACCATGGCTTCACTGCTCTCCTATAATAACGAAAGAAATCTCTCTGACCATCCGGAAGAGTTCGGCAAAGGGGCCATCGAAGGGGTCGCCGCACCGGAGTCCGCCAATAACGCTGCATCAGTGGGAGCAATGATTCCGATGCTGACTTTAGGGATACCGGGATCAGGGACCACCGCGGTCATGATGGGCGCCCTTCTTATGCTTGGACTTCAGCCGGGGCCCATGCTGTTCCAGCAGCAGTCCACCATTGTCTGGGCCCTCATCGCAAGCATGTTTGTGGGAAACATCATTCTTGCCATTATAAACATTCCCATGGCAGGCGCTCTGGTTCGGGTGCTGTCGGTTCCTCCGAAGATCCTCTATCCCATAGTGCTTGGTCTTGCCTTTGTGGGCACCTATGCCATCAGTTATAGCGTGATTGACTTTTACCTACTTATAATTTTCGGTGTAGTGGGATACTTTCTGTCAGCAGCCAAAGTTCCGGCAACGCCTCTGATTCTGGCGGTGATAATTGGAAACGATATGGAGCAGTCCTTCCGTCAGGCCTTTGTTATATCCGACGGCAGCCTTAAAATTTTCTTTGCATCTCCCCTCTGTATCGTGCTGTTCGTTCTGACCATTATCTCTATTGTGGGGCCGGTGGTACGTGATTTTATCGTTAAAAGAAAGAACATCACTGCAAAAACCTGAGCCTGATTACCTTTCCCGGCCCTGTTCGGACCGGGACAAGGCCCTCTCTTTAATACTTTCTTCAAAGGCGCGGCGGGCAATGTATCAGGAACTCGATACAACGCCGAAGCCCGGGCTGGTTGACAGGCTTGATAAAGGTGCCCATACGGATATGGATTACGCTTGCTTTCGCCGAAGCATTGATGCGGTGGCTCCCTTTTTTCCCTCCGTCGCACTGCAGGCGGTGGGAAAATATCCGGATGCTGTTCTGTGGCGGGAGGTCCGAAAGACCGGACTCGAGGCTGAAGCTGCAATGTTCGCCGCCACCCGGGGGGTGAATACCCACAAGGGACAGATTTTTGTGTTGATGCTCCTGGTCGCCGCTGCTGTGTCGGAGGGGGCTTCCGGTATTCCGGGCCTTCGGGAGGGAACCCGAAGCATGGTCCGGGGTATAGTGGCGCAGGAGCTGGTCTTCGGGCTGGAGAAGAAAACGGAACTCAGTCATGGTGAAAGGCTTTTTCTCTCCCATGGCCTCACCGGGATCCGCGGTGAGGCGGAAGCCGGCTTTCCTGCAATTTTCGAATGCGGTCTGCCGGTCTATACCGCTATGCTCAGCAGAGGCTATTCCGTAAACGACGCATCCCTGCAGTCCCTGCTTGCCATAATGTGCAGTGTCGAGGATACGACAGTCGTACACCGGGGGGGCCTCGAAGCCCTGAGATTCATGCGGACCTCGAGCCTCGCGGCACTTGCTCTCGGTGGCGTACGTACAGCATCAGGAAAAGCTTACGTATCAACCATGAATAGGGAGTTCATCCATCGTAAGATTAGCCCCGGAGGGTGTGCAGATCTTCTGGCAGGAACCATTTTTGTCTATGAAGCAGGCCTTCCTGCAGCTTTGAATAGTACGGCGTTATGAAGGGCCCCTTCACCTGAAAAACTGGCAATTTTGCGACAACCCTCGGAAAGCCTATGCAAGTGCAAGCTTCTATCCTCTCATTGAAACATCCAAACTAAGCAGGTTGGATCCCTATGGATCTTCGACACGTGCTCTCAGGATGCATCACTGCAAAAACAGAGGACGATTGGCCCTGTTTTGTTACTATAGCTGAAAGGGCCTTCATTTCAGGGTATTCTTCTTTAACAATTTGAATTGCCTTGTCATTTCCATAAATCGACAAGTTCTTTCTTTGGTCTGGGTTCAAACTCCTCAATTTTTGCAATAAAATATTCCCTTTTCTTTCTGTTCGATAATCAACTTGAAAATCATGAAAAACCGCGAGGTTTTTGTCTTTTGTAACACGAATATCGAATCCAATGATATCGGCTCCATACTTAAAAGCCGCCTCCATAGAAGGAAGTGTATTGTCAATATAAGGATACTCTGGTGGATAAATCACTTCAGCCGTATTTGTATCCCATTTTACCTTGGAGATATCAAAAGTCTGTGCCAATCCACGATGATCTAACAATTCAGTTTTTTCTGTACTCTTTACAGGAAGAATTTGACAATTATTAACTACAACAAAAACAACTAAACACAAAACGATGAGAAATAAACTTCTTTTTCTTTTCATGTCTACTCTCCTTTCTGAGCATAGGAATATGATTTAGTTGTTTTCCACGCCGAAAGGTGCACAAACGTCTGACGAAAAGGCCTGGAATAAGATTTACATATAGCATCACGAGAATAAAATGATGTGACCAAACCTTATTTTACAAAGCCCTTATGAGATTTCGGTTCAACCATTTCAATATAAACAGGTTCAATCATAAAGTTACCTTTGTGTGGGCCAGTATCTTTATGCCAATCATTATTGGAACCACTCCAATTCATCCAACTTATATCAGGACAATTCTCCGACTCGATAAAGCCTATGGTCTGAGCGCTTTTACCTCTATTTCCAGGAGGAGTGTTCCATTTCATAAACATTAGATATTTTCCTGGTTGAAGCAAAAGAGGTTTATGTAGCTCATTTTTTACCCACATCTCTCCATTTATTTCTTTCACATCTGTATAGGATTCTTGTAGTAATGAAAATAAACTATTCTTTTCGGGGAATTGTAAAATTCCATAGTTGTAATTTGATTGTGGTAGACCATAGCCGGTTATATAGAATTGGAGTGCTTTAAGTAACACACTGTGTGTTATTTTAAACTCTTTTCCTACCATGCAGCCGATTTTTCCATTCTTAGGACTATAGGGGATAACTTTTTCATTCATAATCATAGCTGTCCAAAATAAAAGCTATAGAAACTATTAATTGCCTGAAAACCTGTTTATAATGAACATAGTTTGACGACTAAATCATTACAAACAAAGGAGATCAGGCATGAAAAATAATAACAGTATTTTCGGACAAATGCTACAGTTCATTTCGAGATATAAATTCCAAAAGTGCGTAAAAGAGTACCAGTCAGAAAAACACAGCAAAGGTTTTTCATCATGGAGCCACTTTGTTTCAATGCTATTTGGCCAGCTTTCCGGTCAAGATG